>CAXTPJ010000018.1:0-13112 GCA_964245855.1 uncultured Ferruginibacter sp.
GCAGCGTTGTTTCCTGTCCAAAATTGTCCCGCAGGCCGGCATCCATTACATCAATGATTGGGTTGGTAGGCAACCAGACATTGGGCAGCACATAAGGAAAAGTTGCGTTCATCCGAAGTGCTGTTAATACTCTCAAATTATGCGGAGACTGCTTAGAAAGCAGAGCGGAAAAATCAACTGCATCCGGACTAAAATTACTGTCTGCCGCAAAGGCCAGCGGCTTCATCATAAAGCTGATGGGCTGTGTACTGATCATCATTTTACGGCCATCCCGTGTGATCACAGAATTAAAGATCATCAATGGAATACGGGCTGCTTTTTCGTCACCCACATAATCGCTGAGTTGGTCATTGAGTATGCCGCCGGAATTTTCATCCAGGCTTTCTTCAAAAGCATAGCCCCTGTCTTTTACATACGCATAGGGGCCTACAGCAAATTTTTGTGCAGGGGAAAATATATCCCGGTTGATCATGGAAGAAAAAACCGGGTTCAATAAATCCTGCGTAATGCCGGTGATATATTTTGGATCTTCCAGGTTGATAGCGGCACCGTTCAATTTGTTGCGGTACAACTCACGGTAATATGTAGCCGATAACATGCCGCCGCTTGCACCACTGATGAGAAAAGCCTGGTTCATTAATTTGCCATTGGTAGCAACGTTGAGGCGTTGCAGCATATTCATGGTAAAAGTAGCGCTGCGTAAACCTCCTCCACTTACATTGATGAAAACCAGCACCGGCTTATCGACTGTCTGCCGCTTTTTCCAGTTCTCCAGAATGCTGAGCATATTGATTTTGTCATTCGCAATCTTTTCCGGCGTACAAATTTGCTGCAGTGATTGCTTGGTGTAATCGGGCCGCTCTGTTTTGTTGTTGTAATTAATGCCATACGCTTTGTTGCGTGGATCGATGATTTCATTCTCATACAGCACATTCAACAGCAACAATAAACCGATGGTGAAGAACACACTCCAGCTTTGTAAAAAATAAGTAACCGCACCAATGAATGCTACCATGATGGCAAAGAAAACAGTAATGCTGAAAGCAGCAGGTACCTGAAAAAATTTAGTATCCAGGAAAAAACCTGCGGTGATCAAAAAACAAAAAGCAAGGATGATGGAGGCAACCGCTGCCAGGTGATGCCGTTTAAACACTGCATCTAAAAATACTTCGCTGTAATGCGATACATTCCTTGATTTCAGCAATTTGAACCGAACGCTCAGGTAATAACCCACTTTCATTCCGAAGCCATCCTGCTGCGGATGTTTTAGCGGATCAAAATTGTTTTTGAATTGTGTTTTGTCTGCTATTACCGGTGCAAATGATTTTAGGATTCTCCTGTCTGTGCCGAAGAAAAATGCAAACGTAAAAGCCAGCACAAAGACCAACCCGGCAGAAAAGCCGCCGATCAATGCCAGCTCTTCTCCCATTGTCAATAGTTCTTTATCAAAATTGAAATGGAAGGATTTTACTAAATAAAAAATAAGGAAGATGACCGGCAATACTGAATTGTTCATGCAGTATTTTAAAAAAGGCTTGGAGGCTGCTGCTAAAAATTTAAACCGCTTGGTATGCAGGATAAAAGTGGTAATGTTCCAGCTCATGAAAAAAATCCCCATAGCTGCACCTACCAATCCGGCACTCAACGCATTTACTTTACCCATGTACTCCGGAACAAAAAAAAGTGCATCGGCGCCGAAACTTTTTAAGAATACACTATCAACTGTACTGGCCAGCAATACCCAAAAAATCAATAATACCTGGTATTTACGAAAATGTAAAATGAACAACTGAACAGGGAACGAATAGAAGATATTTTTTAGTAAAACTCGCATTAGAATCGTTTACTAAATGTACAACGAAATAATTCAGCTAATAGTATTACTTACGGCTTCACCATTTTATAACGAAGGCTGATTTTTACGCACCACAAACAACAGGGCAGTCAGCACCATCAACAGCAGCATGGCTGTAAACTGGTGACTAACACCAAGCCATACCAACCGGTTAGTGTACGTAGCATTTAAGACAGTTAAAATACCCAGTAAAACCTGGAGCGTTACCAATGCAATAAAAACTGTTTTTAACTGATTGAATAAGGTGTTCTGTTGAATAGCTTTTGATTTGATCCACCAACATACGATCACAATAAAAAGAATATAAGCAAGCCCACGATGTATGAAATGAATCGTCAAAGCATTGTAAAAAATGTTCATGATAGAAGGTGATAGTTCTCCCATTCCGACAGGAACAAAATGCCCATTGATATCTGGCCACGTAGGTGCAACAACGGCTGCTTTCATGCCGGCCATAAAACCTCCATAAATTAATTGTATAGTCAGTATGATCAATATCCACAATAACAGTTTTTGCAAGCCAGCATTGATGACTACCTGTTGCGGTTTAATAAGCAGGCTTAATGCAAACCATAAAGTATAACACAACAAGCCCATGGCTGCAATAAAATGCGTGGTGAGTTGTATATGGCCTACAAAATATTTCTCCGGCACCAACCCGCTTTTCACCATAATCCAGCCGATTGCACCCTGCAGTGCGCCCAATAAAAACAGCATCACCATTGGCAACACCATTGGCTTTTTAAATTTTTTAGTGGCAATGAAATAAATAAAGCCCACTAAAAAAACCATGCCCATTAACCTTGCCCATAAGCGGTGAAACCATTCCCAGAAAAAGATGAATTTGAAATCACTTAAAGAGAAATTCTGGTGTACATATTTAAACTGGTCGGTGCCTTTATATTTATCAAATTCAACCTGCCACGCAACATCATTTAACGGCGGCAATGCACCGGTGATGGGTTTCCATTCGGTAATGGAAAGTCCTGACTCTGTAAGGCGGGTGATGCCGCCCAATAATACTTGTATCACTATCATAGCCACGCCCACCAGCAGCCAGTTGGCCACCTGTTTATTCGACCGTTCCGTTATTGCATTGTTCATATCGGCTGCAAAATTAGTGAAGCGCCATTGTTAATTACTCAAGAAATATTTTACGCTATTTTTTGTGATATTTGCTTCCGCAAATGTTAGCACCACATTACCATACACATTTAGTTGAAGCCGGTTTGGACGAAGCCGGCCGTGGCTGTTATGCCGGCCCTGTGTATGCCGCCGCCGTAATTCTTCCTAAAAATTTTCATCATCCATTATTGAACGACAGTAAAAAATTAACGGCACAGCAACGGGATGTATTAAGGCCGGTAATTGAGAAAGAAAGCATTGCTTTTGCAGTGATGGCAGTCGATAATAATGAGATAGATACCATTAATATTTTGCAGGCTTCTTTTGAGGCCATGCACCGTTGCATTGAAAAATTAGCGGTGATTCCCGAGTTATTGTTAATTGATGGAAACCGTTTCCGGAAACATGCTTTTATTCCGCATGAATGTATTGTAAAAGGTGATGGAAAATTTGCTTCCATTGCAGCGGCAAGTGTGCTGGCCAAAACATACCGGGATGAATACATGCAGCAGATCCACAATGAATTTCCACACTATCACTGGAACAGGAACAAAGGTTACGGAACTGCCATTCATGTTGAAAACATACAGGTGCATGGCTTGTGCAAGTACCACCGAAAAAGTTTTAAAATAGATCCGCAGACCATTATTAGTGGCGACGATGAAATGGATGAAGCTGTATTGATTACAGGTTGATGTAAATTTTTCTTATTGATCAGATTTATACAACTTAATTGAACGCATTGTAGATGCCATTTTAATCTACTGAACAAGTGAGTGACACAACAATGCTGCTATGAAAAACAACAGCCGGTTACAAAAATTCTCTCTTACTATCTTTTAAACTTTATTGTAACCATCCGGTCTTTACCCGGCGCCGGTTAGCAACATTTAAAAACTATAACTTTTTACAACTAAACTTATTGATCATGAAAGCAAAAATTATATTCGCCACTTTGCTGATGGCCATAGCAATTACCAACGCCGATGCACAGTCGGCAGCCCGTGCAGGAAACCAACGCCACAGGATTAAGCAGGGTGTTCGCAGCGGCGAATTAACAAGGGCCGAAGCAGCCAATTTACGCAACGGGCAAAGAGAAATTCGCCAGGAAAAAGTAGAAGCAAAAGCAGACGGTGTAGTTACACCGGCAGAAAGGCAAGACATCCGCCAGGATCAGCGTCAGGAAAGCCGCAAAATTGCCCGCAAAAAAAATAACAACCGAGACCGGAATTAAAAATACTATCAAACAAAAATCCCAATCTTCAAACAGGTTGGGATTTTTTATTAAACACTTAAACCATTTTCAACAACATTCAACAATTTTCAACTTCCCTTAAACTGTTCCTTCCAAAGTTCATTAAACGTTCGCTTACTAAACTGCATATCGCTCCGGTGTTGTTTCCAGCCTTTAAAAAGCGTATTCACTACTTTAGTTTTGATGGGGCCGTTTCCTGCATTCATTATGCTCCGTCTCATGCTGGCTACCTTCCATAATTTCCACGCAATTTTTTCTGGCAAACCATTCAATCCTTCTTCCACAGCTTCATGGCGGTTATCCAGCAACAATTCATGCAGGTTAATTTTTACCGCACAAGCCTGTGTGCAGGCACCGCATAACGAAGATGCATAACTCAAATGTTTAAAATCCTCCATGCCCTGCAGGTTCGGCGTTATCACACTGCCGATAGGGCCGCTGTAAGTGGCGCCGTAAGTATGCCCACCAATATTTTTATATACCGGGCAGGTATTCAAACAGGCACCACAACGGATGCAATACAAACTCTCCCGTTGCTTGGGATTTGCTAAAATATTAGTACGGCCATTGTCCAGCAATATCACATACATTGCTTCTGGGCCATCCGTTTCCGTTAGTTGCTTTGGCCCGGTGATAATGGTATTGTACACTGTCATTTTTTGACCTGTTCCAAACGTTGACAACAAGGGCCAGAACAACCCTAAGTCAGTCATAGAAGGAATTACTTTTTCTATTCCCACCACCACAATATGTATTTTCGGAAAAGCGCAACTCAGCCTTGCATTGCCTTCATTTTCTGTAACAGCAACGCCGCCGATATCGCTGATGATAAAGTTGGCGCCGGTTACTCCAACTTCGGCCTCCGTATATTTTTTACGTAAAATATCCCTTGCTACCAGCGTTAATTGCTGTGGTGAAAGATTGGGCGGCGTACCCAGTTTATCCGCAAACAATTTAGCCACATCTTCCTTGCTTTTGTGCATGGCGGGCGTTACAATATGATAAGGCGCTTCGCCATCCAACTGCTGAATGTATTCGCCTAAATCAGTTTCAATACTTTCAATGCCATGCTGTTCCATGGCTGCATTCAGGTGAATTTCTTCCGTCACCATGCTCTTGCTTTTCACCAGGGTTTTACAATCGGCAGCTTTGCAAATCTGTACAATTTCCTCAATGGCCTGTGCAGCATCTTCTGCCCAAATTACTTTGCCACCACGGCTGGTAAATTGTGTTTCAAAAGTTTCCAGTTGCTTGTCCAGCGTTTCAATGGCATGCCATTTAATATTCTTTGCCTGCTCCCTTGCCAGGTTTACATCAGCAAACTGTTCTTTGCCTTCCGGCACTTTTTCATTGTACTTGCCGATATTGAAATTGATCGTTCTCCGGTGATCGAGATCGCCGGCTTTGACAGTGCTTTTCGCTATAAAACGGGAAGAAGTTTGTGACATATATTTTTATGAGACCGGCTGTAGTGCAGCATGCAGCTTCATTGGCGACGCTCCGTTCAACAGCAAATCTTTTATCAGCTTTAATCAATACAAAAATAAGGCTTCCGGCAAACTGATTACCACCTAATCAATCTGCATTAATTCATCATGGCCTGGTAAACTGCCTCCTGTATATTCGATCGTACATTCATCTTTGATAATTTGGTATTGCCTGCATCAGGTGTTACCCGGTTGCTAAGAAAAATGTACACCAAATTATAATCAGGATCAGCCCAAGCACAAGTACCTGTAAAACCGGTGTGGCCAAAGGTTGCAGGCGATGCCGACAAGCAGGGATAAGGTTCCTTCCTTGTTGCATTGTCTTTCTCTGGTTTGTCAAACCCAAGCCCACGGCGGCTTGTGGTACTTTGGTATGCTGTAAATAAGTCAACCGTTTCTTTTTGCAAATACCGTTTACCATTGAAGGTGCCGCCATTCAGCAACAGTTGCATCAACGCTGCCATCTCATAGGCATCGCTGAACAAACCGGCATGGCCGGCAACGCCGCCAAACATGGCAGCACCGGGATCATGCACAGTGCCACGGATCAACCGCTTTCTAAAAACGGTTTCCTGTTCAGTTGGCGCAATCTTTTTTAAAGGCAGGTAGGCAGTTGGATTAAACCCCGCAACAGTTAATCCCATCGGCTGGTAAAAAGTTTTACGGACGTATTTATCCAGGCTCATTCCTGCAACAGACTCTACCACTTTTCCTAAAAAGATAAAATCATTGTCGCTGTATACGTATTTACCTGCAGCACTCAACGGGCCTTGTAAAATACGGCATAACATGGTATCCTTCCAATCGTTGCGCAAATACAAACTGTCTGCAACTGTTATCGAAAAAGAATCATTTTTTACAGTTGAATATAAGGCCTTCTTCGGCAAACCTGCAGAATCAATCGTTTCTTTATAAAATGGAATGAAAGGAAAAAGGCCAGCCTGGTGCAGCAGTAAATTTTTAAGCGTCAGGTTTTCTTTATCACTTCCTTTAACCCAACCAAGGTAATCGCCCAGCGTTTTGCTGATGTCAATTTTACCCTGCTCATACAGTTTCATTACTGCTAAAGTAGTAGCACAAATTTTTGTTACAGAAGCCATGTCGTACACAGCATTTTTGGTAACAAGTTCAGCCGTATCATATTTGAAATGCCCGAACGCTTTATAGTACGCAATCTTGCCATCCTTTGCTACCAATACAACGCAACCGGGCGTGGCGCCTTTCTTTACAGCATCTTCAGCAATGGCATCTATTGCAGTCAATTTGTTGCCGTCAAGTACAGAGGAGATTGCTTTTTTAACCGGCGCAAAAAAAAACTGCTGTTGGCGAGGCCGCTGCCAAATTTATATTGATCGCAAACGGTGACTGGTAGTTTTCCTCTGGCAGCAATTTTACCCTGCAGCAAATCAATGGCTACATTTTGTATGATGGAATCATCTTCATAACAGGCGATCAAATTTTTTGCGCTACACCAGTTTTTGATGGCATAAGGGTTTCCAAAAACCAACGTGATGCTCTTTGTTTGTTGCTGCAGTTGTGTAACCAGGTCAACAGCGGCTTTGCTGATACCAAAATTATTGGCTGGCGCCCTGTTGTAATTGTGGATACCAATCACTACTTTCTTATATTTTTTCCTGATCAGTTTAATTGTTGCTGCAATATCAGAATCACCTTGTTTGTAATTGAAATAAAAAATAGCTGCACCATAATCTTGCTGCATGCGCCTGGCAAATGCATTCGCTGAAGTATTTCCAACACTTACATAAGCCACCTCATCTTTCTTAATCTCTCCAGGGATATGCAATGGAAAAAAATGCTTGTCTGATTCATTTAAAACTGTCAGTGCATTTTCTGCCACCAGTTGGCGCATACTGCCGATTTTACTGTTTAAATCTATTGCTAAATTGTCTGTATTGATAGGCAATAAATTAGCAAGTCCATATTGATATTTGGCTGACAATACTTTTTTACAGTGCAGTTCAATATCAGCCCAGCTCAATCTACCATCTGCAATGGCACTTTTAATTTTTTGTATTGCCGCAGGTACATTTTCCGGCAGACAAAGCATATCATTACCAGCAATGATTGATTGTACAGAGGCTTCTCCATTCGGAAAATATTTTTTTACGCCCTGCATTTCCAGGGCATCCGTAAACGTTAATCCCTGGTAACCCAGCTCATTTCGCATCAACCCGGTTACATTTTTTTTAGAAATAGACGTTGCCCTGTTCGCAGCGCTATCAATTGCAGGAATTGATAAGTGTGCTATCATCACACTACCGATACCGGCTTTAAAAATTTCCCTGAAAGGATATAACTCAAGCGAATCCAGTTGTGCCATTGTTTTGTTGATGACCGGCAGGTCGTAATGTGAATCCACCGCTACATCACCATGGCCAGGAAAATGCTTGGCACAGGCCATCACACCAACATCCTGCATGCCCTTCATATATTGAATTCCGTATTGCGCTACTTTGTATTTGTCTTCACCAAAACTCCGGTCGTTGATAACAGGGTTGTTGGGATTATTATTAACATCTACAACCGGTGCATAGTTAACCTGTATGCCTATTCGTTTACATTGTTCTCCGACAATTTTTCCATACTGGTAAATAATGGAGGTATCCTGCACCGCACCCAGCATCATCTGTCGTGGCAATGGCAACACGCTATCGGTCATTCTCATGCCAACACCATTTTCTCCATCGATGCAGATCATGATGGGCGTTTTGGCAACTGATTGCAATTGGTTCAATAACACAGCCTGCTTTACCGGTCCTCCCTGGAATAAGCAAATACCACCAATATTATACTGCTTCACCAGGCTGTCAACTTTCTGATCAAAAAAAGTAACCACTTTGGTTCTGCTATCTATCGTTGAAAGCCGCACCACCATCAGTTGGGCAATGCGTTCATCCGGTGAAAGGGAATTGTACACGCTGTCTGTCCATGCTGATGCTGCAGTTGTTTGTGCCGTTGCTATTAAACAGGTAAATGACAGAAAAAATAAAGCGCAGTAAATTCTTTTCATGATAGAAATTATACTGCACAAATTAAGCAGAATTGATTGCATTGTATCCATGATCTATAGGGAGATTATATCACTCAAAATATTTTAACTATAACAATATCATGATCTCTTGCGGGTAATAAACTTCAGAGCGTTGATATATGAATTAGAAACAATTAAGGCAAAGGACAATCTATTTCGTTGTATGGCACTTACCCTAAATGCAAAAAAGCCTCAACACATAAATGTTGAGGCTTTTTAAAAGAATATGGCAACTACCTACTCTCCCGGTTGGAATACCAGTACCATCGGCCATAAGGGGCTTAACTTCTCTGTTCGGTATGGGAAGAGGTGAACACCCTTGGAAAAATCACCATAAGATTATGAAGTAGCAAGATTGTTAGTATTTAGTATCAAGACTTATAGTCTATATACTGCATACTACTTTTCTAAGTACTATAATAATATAACATATTGGGAAAGTTGGTTCTTAGAGTAAATAAGTATTATTAAACCCTTCTTTATTCCCCTCCTTTGGAGGGGGTTAGGGGAGGCTTTAATAAAAAATAAAGCTTACGGGTAATTAGTACTACTCGGCTTCGATGTTACCACCCTTATACCTGTAGCCTATCAACGTTATAGTCTATAACGGCCCTTAAAAGTAAACTCATCTTGAGGAAGGTTTCACGCTTAGATGCTTTCAGCGTTTATCCTTGCTGTTCGTAGCTACTCTGCATTGCACCTGGCGGCACAACAGATACACCAGCGGAACATACGACCCGGTCCTCTCGTACTAAGGTCATGTCCTCTCAATTTACTAACGCCCATCACAGATAGGGACCGAACTGTCTTGCGACGTTCTGAACCCAGTTCACGTGCCACTTTAATCGGCGAACAGCCGAACCCTTGGGACCTTCTCCAGCCCCAGGATGTGACGAGCCGACATCGAGGTGCCAAACCTCCCCGTCGATATGAGCTCTTGGGGGAGATCAGCCTGTTATCCCCGGCGTACCTTTTATCCTTTGAGCGATGGCCCTTCCATGCGGAACCACCGGATCACTATACCCTGCTTTCGCACCAGATCGGCTTGTAGGCCTCACTGTCAAGCTTGCTTCTGCTATTGCACTCCCCTGCCGATTACCGTCCGGCATGAGCAAACCTTGGGAAACCTCCGTTACCCTTTCGGAGGTGACCACCCCAGTCAAACTACCCACCAAACAGGGTCCGGATTTCTCCGTTAGAACGCCAGTCAGCCAAGGGCGGTATTTCAAGGTTGATTCCACGATGCCTGGCGACACCGCTTCGCAATCTCCCGCCTATCCTACACATGCCTGACCGGCATTCAATGTTAAGCTATAGTAAAGGTGCACGGGGTCTTTCCGTCCCGTGGCGGGTAAGCGGCATCTTCACCGCTACTACAATTTCACCGAGCTCACGGCCGAGACAGTGCCCAGATCGTTACACCATTCGTGCAGGTCGGAACTTACCCGACAAGGAATTTCGCTACCTTAGGACCGTTATAGTTACGGCCGCCGTTTACTGGGGCTTCAGTCAGAAGCTTTGGCTTGCGCCGAACATCCTTCCTTAACCTTCCAGCACCGGGCAGGTATCAGGCTCTATACGTCATCTTTCGATTTTGCAGGGCCCTGTGTTTTTGCTAAACAGTTGGTTGAACCATTTTACTGAGACCATCCGAAGATGGTACGCTTTATCCCGAAGTTACAGCGTCAATTTGCCTAGTTCCTTCTCCACGGCTCACCCGAGCGCCTTAGAATATTCATCCCACCCACCTGTGTCGGTTTGCGGTACGGGCTGCTATAACCTAGCCTTAGAGGTTTTTCTCGGAAGTATGATTAGGATCACTATCAGCGCTGCCGAAGCTTTGCCGTACTATCAGGTTCGACAAACCGTACGGATTTACCTGTACAGCCTATATCTACACCCTTTAACGTTCTATTCCGTAAGAACGCGGACCTTTCACTACCTCGTCACCCCATCGAAATTATAGCAGGTGTCGGAATATTAACCGACTTGCCATCAGCTGCCCCTTTCGGGTTTGCCTAAGGACCCGACTAACCCTGATCTGATTAACATTGATCAGGAAACCTTGGGTTTACGGCGTCAATGTTTTTCACATTGATTATCGTTACTTATGCCTACATTTTCTTTTGAAACCACTCCAGCACACGTCGTCGTGCACCTTCGCTGTAGTTTCAATGCTCCCCTACCACAATACTATCTAATAGTATGTTTAGAACTTCGGTTCGTAGTTTGATGCCCGATTATTTTCCGTGCAGAGTCTCTCGACCAGTGAGCTGTTACGCACTCTTTAAATGAATGGCTGCTTCCAAGCCAACATCCTGGCTGTTATAGAAACTCCACCTCGTTTGATCAACTTAACTACGTATTAGGGACCTTAGTTGCTAATCTGGGTTATTTCCCTCTCGGCCATGGACCTTAGCGCCCACAGCCTCACTCCCGGAGATATTTACTAGCATTCGGAGTTTGTCAGGGTTTGGTAGGCGGTGAAGCCCCCTAGCCCAATCAGTAGCTCTACCTCTAGTAAACGTCTGTAATCCGAGGCTGTTCCTAAAAACATTTCGGGGAGAACGAGCTATCTCTCAGTTTGATTGGCCTTTCACCCCTATCCACAGGTCATCTCAAAACTTTTCAACGTTTATGAGTTCGGTCCTCCAGTGTGTGTTACCACACCTTCAACCTGCCCATGGATAGATCACAAAGTTTCGCGTCTACCCCCACTGACTAATCGCCCTATTTGGACTTGCTTTCGCTACGGCTCCGGTACTGAAGACCTTAACCTCGCCAGTGAGGAGTAACTCGTAGGCTCATTATGCAAAAGGCACGCCGTCACCATTACTGGCTCCGACCGCTTGTAGGTGTACGGTTTCAGGTACTATTTCACTCCCCTGTTTGGGGTACTTTTCACCTTTCCCTTACGGTACTGGTTCACTATCGGTGTCTTAGGAGTATTTAGCCTTACCGGATGGTGCCGGCAGATTCAGGCAGGATTTCTCCGGTCCCGCCTTACTCAGGATACTGCTCGTCCTCGTCAATTTGTACTTACGTGGCTATCACACGCTATGGCCCAACTTTCCAGATGGTTCAGTTTGATGACGTATTCTAAATGCAGTCCTACAACCCCAACCCTGCACGCAAGATTGGTTTGGGCTATTCCCTTTTCGCTCGCCACTACTTGGGGAATCACTATTGTTTTCTTTTCCTCTCCCTACTTAGATGTTTCAGTTCAGGAGGTTGGCTCTCTTTCGAGTGATACATCTTCAATGTACCAGGTTGTCCCATTCGGAAATCTTCGGATATAATGCTTGTGTGCAGCTCCCCGAAGCTTATCGCAGCTTACCACGTCCTTCATCGCCTCTAAGACCCTAGGCATCCACCATACACCCTTATTTGCTTTAAAAATCTTAATTCTTGAATAACAGTGATTGTCTGTTACTCAAAGTGTAATTTACTCGTAATTACAACTTTTTATTCCCAATATGTCAAAGAACTTAATTCCCCTATCCCCTAAAGGGGGACAAAGGCAAATGCAATGTAAAAGGACTTGAACCTTAATTTCCGCCGGCCGGATACATCTGAAAGTTTAGAATGAACTGTTTGTTCTATTATCCCTGTCTTATTCCCCTTTAGGGGAGAGGGGCATTTTGTGGAGGATATCGGAGTCGAACCGATGACCCTCTGCGTGCAAGGCAGATGCTCTAGCCAACTGAGCTAACCCCCCAAAATGAGTTGTTAGTTTACAGTTAACCGTTTAGAGTTAAGTATGCCCAACTTTAAACTTTAAACCTTTAAACCTTCAACGCTTTAAAGTAGACCCGTCCAGATTTGAACTGGAGACCCCTACATTATCAGTGTAGTGCTCTAACCAGGCTGAGCTACGGATCTATTTAGGATTGTAGCCCTTCTCTAATCAAAGTCGGGTTACTGCATTATTAAGTTAAGAACTAACAATGAAAGTATTTGGAAACAATGGCCAGTAAAACTTAAGCTCTAAAAAGGAGGTATTCCAGCCGCACCTTCCGATACGGCTACCTTGTTACGACTTAGCCCCAGTTACTAGTTTTACCCTAGGCGGCTCCTTGCGGTTACCGACTTTAGGTACACCCAGCTTCCATGGCTTGACGGGCGGTGTGTACAAGGTCCGGGAACGTATTCACCGTATCATTGCTGATATACGATTACTAGCGATTCCAGCTTCATGGAGTCGAGTTGCAGACTCCAATCTGAACTGAGACGAGTTTTTTGAGATTAGCATCCTGTCACCAGGTAGCAGCCCTTTGTACTCGCCATTGTAGCACGTGTGTAGCCCTGGGCATAAAGGCCATGATGACTTGACATCAT
>CAXTPJ010000019.1:0-12987 GCA_964245855.1 uncultured Ferruginibacter sp.
TGCTGCTTCCACTCCTCCAAAACGCACGGCAGTAGCATTAGAAAAACGATTTCCTATGATGGTGATGGGTGTACCTGCGCTTGCTGTAATTGGAATTACAGAAGTAATAATTGGACTAAAAACATAACTCTTTAAAACAACCGCAGTAGTTACAGTACTGCCATAATCATTACCTGCCAGCAGTAGATCAGGCTTACCATCTCCATCTACATCAGCGGGATGAGCAGTCAATGAATAAGAACCTGCCTGGTATGAACGCCTTGTTTCAAATAAAATAATGCCCGGCATGCTGTTGCTTCTAAGTACCGTAACAGAATCTCCATACTGTGCAACTACCAGGTCTGTTTTTGAATCCCCATCCATATCATTAAAACCTACTCCATAAGGGGCATATCCAGTTTCAAAACGCATTTTAGTTGAGTATGAAATATTACCAATTGTTGAGGTATTTCTATACACAGCTACAAAGCTGGAGTCGGGCGCAATAAATGCGATCTCGGGTTTATTGTCTCCATCAATATCTCCCAGTTTCATGTCGAAACTTCCATTGCCTGTTATGCCGGTTCCGCCAGAGGTAACACTTGTATTATTGGCAAAGCTGATACTGCCTGGTATGCTGGTGTTCCGATAAATTAAAAAAGGTGGAAAGAACCGGCTCCTCGTTACTACATCCGGTTTACGGTCGCCATCCACATCAACTGTGGTTACGAGATTATCTGCTCCTACATTTCCAGCACCTCCCGGCACTGTTCCAAATGAAACACGTACCGGATTAGCAAAAGCTATATTACCCCCAACACCAATATTTCTAAGCACAGAAAAAGCATAACTGGAACTTGTAAATCCTGACACCAGGTCAATTTTACCATCTCCATCTATATCAGCAGCAGATTGGCTGTAAACACCGCTTAACCCAAGGGATGTTGGCTGGTCAAAAGAAATTATATCACCTATGCTTGTATTCCTGAAGATTAAACTACCGCCGCCGCTGCTAAATACTACCAGTTCCGGCTTGCCATCACCCGTGAAGTCTGCCGCCAGTATACCTGAAGAAGAAGATGTAAGCGTTAAACGCAATTCATATGACAAAGAATCACCATTGCTTTTATTAACATATATGGCTATTTTATTGGTAGCTACAGCTCCTGCCATATCTACTTTTCCATCTCCATTAAAATCAGCAAAGGCAGGCTTAGACAATGGCGCAATGCTAACCGGTTTACCAAAAGCATCAGGAGGCAATGGATTACCCGAACCGCCCGGAAAAGTAGTGATGAACGTTGCAGATGAAAAGCCTACAAGACTGTCTGTTTGTACACGAATCGGCTGAAAGGTAGCACCGGCAGGTACCGTAACCGTTAAAGAAGTTGCACTGGCTGAAGTAACAACTGCTTTCGCAGCACCAAAACAGACGCTGTTTGCGGCAGGAACAGTGCTGAAATTTGTACCACTGATAATTACCGTACTACCAACCGGACCTGAAGCCGGTGAAAAAGAATTAATAACCGGGGCCTGGGCAAAACCTATTTGAACAAACACTAATAAGAAAAGGAAACAGGTATTTTTTTTTATCATGACAGCAATTAAGAGTGGTGAAATGTAAGGATGCGAAAGTAATTATAGTTGCACAAATAGTTGTAAATGAAAATTAAACCTTCGAAGTTTTTTGAATTATAAATAAATACAGTAAAAGAATGCAATTGTTTTCAGACAGCCTAACAGAGTCAATTGTACTCCTTAAGTATATAACAAAATCGAATTTATCATTCAAACAGCTTATCAATATTTCATCAATCATTATTATTACCCGTTTGCCATATTTTGCAACTGGATACTATGGGTAAATTTTATGTTTACTAATAAAATTGACAACCCGATTTATGGACTTGTCATTTTAATTGATCTAAGTATAGCAACCATTTTATAGCCATTACATGAAAAAACAATTGACCACCTTAACTGTGGCCCTGCTGTTGCTGGGTTGCAGTTTATCCGAGATTTCTGCTCAATCATTGGATTGTAATTTTAAAGCCCCCGTTCTAAAAATTGATTTTACCAATGAAGGAAAAGATCCGGACATCAACATTGGCTACCTGAGCAATTACCGTAAAGTAGATTATTCCTGTCCGCCGGATGGCAACTACGCATTCGTATCTTCCACTTCCGGCTGCTTTAATAACGACTGGATCACATTGAACGAGGACCATACTTCCGGCGATTACAAAGGCAGGATGATGCTGGTAAATGCCTCGGAAACACCGGGCTTATTCTTTCAATACGCCATCGGTAATTTAACCGCTGGCAGCGTGTACGAATTTTCTGCATGGATAGTGAATGTTTGCAGAACCACCAGCCCGTGTAACCCAACGCCGCCCAGGATAAGCTTCACCATACAAAGTGCAGGCGGCTCACAAATAGCCAAATTTAATACCGGTACCATTTCGCCAACAGATGGCGCCAACTGGCAGCGCTATTATGGAGAATTTACTTTGCCGGCAGGAAATTCTGGCGTAATTATCAGGATGAATGATGAAACAATTGGTGGTTGCGGAAATGATTTTGCACTGGATGATATTATGCTGAGAGAATGTATGCTGCATAAGCCCGAAAAAAAAGAAACTCCAAAACCAGTTGTTACTCCACCTGCCGTTATTATACCTAAACCTGTAGTTAAAAAAAGCCCGCCTGCAGCATTTCCTTCTCCTACAAAAAACATTTCAACTTTCGATAAAGAAGAAGTGAGTGGAAAACCTGTACGGCCTAAACCTTCTATAAAAAGTTCTGCCAATAAACTGCCAATTCCCGATGTACTGCTTACCCGCAGCAACCCGGTGGTAAAACAAATTGAAACGCCCGCAACAGAAATGCTGATTGAATTGTACGATAATGGAGAGATTGATGGCGATACGGTAACCATCTACCATAACAATGCGATGGTTAAATCGAGAGCTGCACTATCGGAAAAACCTGTTAGCTTCAAGATCAAGGTAGACCGGGCAAATCCGCACCATGAATTAGTGATGGTAGCCAATAACCTGGGTGCTATTCCACCCAACACTTCGCTGATGGTAATTACGGCTAATGATAAACGTTATGAAGTTTTTATTTCGTCCAGCGAACAGAAAAATGCTAGAGTAGTGATAGATTTAAAAGAAGAATAACACCGGCTCATATTCTTGTAAATAATTTGTTGACCAACAGTAAATCAATAGTCAACATAGTTGTGTCACTCACTTGTGCCGCATACCAATTAGCAACATACTAATTTGCCCAATACGAAAACATCAAATAAAGCCTTTACAATTTTTTGCACCACATTTACAGGGCAGTTTTCCTGCGTGGTGGGTGATGCCGTAGTTGCAGGTTAGCTCCTCTCCTTTTTTGATTTCTTTTAATGCATAAAACTCAACATGGCAATTGAAAGTACGCATGTAAGTGTTAGGATCGCAGCAATGATTTACATACCGTAACTCGTTGCTGTTGATGGTGGCATCCAAAGCCTTGCCATTCCACAACTCAACAATGGCAATACTTTTATTGAGTTTGCTCCGGCGGTTGGCTTCTCTTTTAGAAATGATGACGCCCCCTAAAGAACCTACTTTTCTTTTGGCAGGAATGGGTTCTTTTGCATAAGCGCCCATGCCATGTATTTTGCTGGCAGCATTGCGAATAGGAAAGAATATCTTATATGGAGAAGACTTAGATTGTTCCATTTTAAAATTATCGGCTAAAAGTTGCAATAAACAGTATTCCCAATAAGATAAATACAGTAATCATGATAGACATTACTCCTGCAAGGCGAAAATATTGTTTTAAACTTTTGAATGCCGCTGCTATTTCCTGCCCATTATTTTCCTTAATTGCCTTTTGAGTTTTATTCGAAAATCCCAATAAGGCAGCGGCCATTAAAAACACCAAAGCTGCACCGGCAAAATAAAGCAATGTTTGCCAAAAATCTAAAATTCCTCTATTATTCATGGCGCTGATAATGCCAACTATTGCGATGATAATACCAAATAAGAAAAGCATCACCGCCAGAAACCTGCTCCAGGCGGCAGCTACCTTAAAATGGCTTATGGCTTCATCATCGACTACAAGTGCTGTAGTTTCTAAAAGATCGGTTTGCTGGTTCATAAAAGGGCTTTAATGTGGCAACGAATATTGAATATTATTCTCACATTAAAAAAGGCAATCACATTTTCTTTTTTGTAATTGCCTAGTTCAACATTTTATTAACGAATGAAAACTATCTGAAAACAGTAAGGCTTGTTCCTAAAATAACAACTAAAACAATCATCAGTAAAATAAAAAGCGATGATAAAATAATGCCGACAATTGAACAGATACGCCCCGCATTACTGGTTCCAAAACTGGATGGCGAATACAGGTCGGGAGAAGCCATGTACAAAGCCCTGTCTTTATTTGCTAATACCAATCCAATGATGCCGCAAATAATTCCTATTATGCCGTAGCACAATGTTCCGATGATGGAAATGATGCCGAGTACCAGTGAAGTTGTGGCATTCGGTAAATTTTGCTGCATTCCGTAATTGGTCTGCAAATAATCTTTTTGTTCCATATTTAATCAGGTTAAAGTTTGTGTGATGATCCTGTAAATATAATTACTTGCAATTATTGCCGAAATAAATATGTATCCTGATACGATGATGACATTTCCCTTCTTGAACCTGAACAGTAATTGCAATACAACAAACAAAACAAAAAGCAACAATGGAATGGTAGCAGGGTGATACTGCCAACTCAACAAAATATCCCCCTGCAATAAGGCTATCAAACTACTTTGCAACCCACAACCCGGACATTTAATATGCAGATATTCTTTTATCGGGCAGGCCAATTGATGTACCTGCAACCAATGAACAATATCAGTTAGTATAAATGCAGCGTACATCAATTAACGGCATAATTATTAATAGGATCTTGCGAACAAAACCCTTTGGCTACTTGGGTTCCCGGTCAAAATACACTTTCCCTCTTCCAGGATGTTATCAATTGGAATACAACGAATAGTCGCTTTGGTCAATTCTTTAATCTTGTCTTCTGTTTCGCCACTGCCATCCCAGTGCGCCGAAATAAAGCCGGTTTTCTCATCGAGTAATTTTACAAATTCATCCCAGCTATTTGCTTTGGTAATGTGTTCATCCCGGAAAGAAAGCGCTTTTGTAAAGATGGCAGCTTGTATATCATCCAGCAAAGCAATAATGCTTTGGGCAAGTCCATCAATACTGTAACTCTTCTTTTCTTTGGTATCCCTGCGGGCAACTTCCACCACATTGTTTGCCAGGTCCCTTGCACCAATCGCAATACGAACCGGCACGCCTTTCATTTCATATTCTGCAAATTTCCAACCGGGACGGTTGTTGTCATTGTCATCATATTTTACAGAAATGCCTGCAGCCTTTAATTCTTTCATCAGCACCGTTACCTTTTCGTCTATCAATTGCTTTTGTTCGTCTCCTTTAAAAATTGGAACGATCACTACCTGTATCGGCGCTAATTTTGGCGGCAAAACCAATCCTTCATCATCACTGTGTGCCATCACCAAACCGCCAATTAACCGGGTACTTACACCCCAGCTACTCGCCCATACAAAATCCATTTTATTTTCCTTATCGGTAAACTTTACATCAAATGCTTTTGCAAAATTTTGCCCTAAGAAGTGAGAAGTGCCAGCCTGTAATGCCTTGCCATCCTGCATCAGCGCTTCAATACAATAAGTGTCTTCTGCTCCTGCAAAACGTTCGTTTGGCGTTTTAACGCCTTTTACAACCGGCATGGCCATATACCTTTCGGCAAAGTCGGCATACACATGCAACATCTGCACGGTTTCATCTATTGCTTCCTGTTTGGTGGCGTGAGCGGTATGCCCTTCCTGCCATAAAAATTCGGTGGTACGTAAAAATAACCGGGTACGCATCTCCCATCTTACTACGTTAGCCCACTGATTGATAAGGATCGGAAGGTCCCGGTAAGATTGTATCCATCCTTTGTAAATGCTCCAGATAATAGCTTCACTTGTTGGGCGCACCACCAGTTCTTCCTCCAGTTTTGCTTCGGGATCAACGATCAGTTTGCCTTTATTATCCGGATCGGTTTTTAAACGGTAATGCGTAACAATGGCACATTCCTTTGCAAAACCTTCTGCATTTTTTTCTTCTGCCTCAAACAAACTTTTTGGAACAAACAATGGAAAGTAAGCGTTTTGATGACCGGTTTCTTTAAACATCCTGTCCAGTTCTTTTTGCATATTTTCCCACAGGGCATAGCCATAGGGCTTTATCACCATGCACCCCCTTACGGCGCTGTAATCGGCGAGGCCGGCTTTAATGATCAAATCGTTGTACCACTGGGAATAATCCTGTTGCCTGCTCGTAATTTCTTTGCTCATTGCGTGTTTGGTATGTTTTGATTTTGATAAATTTCCAGTAGGGCTGTTTTCAAATTTACCTCCGGCGCTTTAGCACATATTTAACGCTGCTGAGTTGTCGCAATGTTAACGGTGGCAAAGATTTTGAACAATAATTAACATCCCCCAAAAACGCAAAAGTAGTAACTTCATCCTTAATTAATTTTAAACCATTTCACATGAACGCTAAACTTTTACTTTTTTCTTTTACCGTAGCGGCATTTTGCAGTTGTTCCACTGCCTACAAAACAACACAAACCCCCGACGATGTATATTATTCCCCGGTACGCACTTATCCTTCAACGGAAGTTCAAACTGATAAAAAAGAGGAACCAACCAATACTTATACCGGCATAGAAGACAGGCAGATCCGGTTTGGCATTAACGACCGCCGCTGGAGATATTTCGACAATGACATCAGTTACAGCCCATATCAATACGGCTATAATTACGGCTACTATTACAATCCTTACTATTATTATCTGCCGGTGTATAATCCTATTATTTGCACACCATCTAATCCAAAAGTAAGTACTCCAAGGATGACCAATCTATCTGCCTACAGCGGGCCATCCAACAATAACAATTATGTTAATACAAAGACAACTTATATCAATAATCCTGTGAGGCCGGTACGCTCGTACAATAACAGTAATGGCAGCAGGGTTGGCAATACCTTGAACAGGGTGCTGAATAATAGTTCTGACAATAACAATTCATCTCAGTCAAATACTAACAGGACTTACACACCATCATCCAGCAGTTCTTCTTCATCAAGCAGCAGCAGTTCTTCCAACAGTACATCAAGGCCTGCAAGAAGCGGCAGGAATTAAGCGCTGATTTTTTACCCGATTACTTATTATGAAGTTTACCTGCTTCATCATTAAATTATATTGCCATGAAAAGATATATACTATGCCTGCTCCTTTTTACAGTCAGCAAATTAGTTGCGCAAATACCTGAAGATGTTTTAAAGTATTCATTTTATCCTCAAGCCGGAACTGCCCGCAGCATGGCAATTGGTGGCGCCATGGGTTCGTTGGGAGGAGACATTACAGCCAACTTTGTAAACCCTGCAGGATTAGGAAATTTTAAAACGGGTGAATTCGTTTTTACCCCATCCTACTTTTTAAACAACAATAAAACTGATTTCAGGGATGGCAAATTCAACAACAAAAAGAATAATTTCACTTTCGGAAATATAGGTTTTGTATTTGGCGCTGTTACAGATAATGACCGGCGCAACAGCCAGGCTTTCAGCATTGCCATTTCGCAAACAGCAAACTTTAATAACAACATACAATACAAAGGATTCAATAACTACAGTTCATTCAGTGAGCAGTGGGCAGAAGATACTTACAGGGAACTGAGGAACGGCAATACCATTGACGGCATAACGGCCAATCCTAAATATGCGTTTGGAACTTCGCCGGCATTATACACCTACCTCGTAGATAATTTTCAAATTGACAGCAACACCTACCAGGTGAAAGCGATGCCGGAATTTGTGTTAGATGCCGGCCAGGCTTTGCGGCAGGAAAAAACGATTGCCACGAGTGGAGGAATTTATGAGATCGCTATCGGCTATGCGTACAATCAAAAAGATAAACTGATGTTCGGTGGAAGTTTGGGTATCCCGATCATTAATTACAAAAACACCACCACTTTCAGGGAGAGCGATACTTCTGACAACCATGATAACAATTTTGATTATTTCAATTATGTTGACCAATACAAAACGGTTGGTGCAGGATTGAATTTAAAACTTGGGTTGATCTATAAACCTGCGGAATATATCCGGCTGGGACTGGCCTTGCATACACCAACATACATGATCTCGATGAAAGATGCAAGGACCACCACGCTGGAAGCCAACACTGAAAATTACAACCAGTTGGCCAACGTAAGTTCTCGACTATTTACCAATAATCAACCGGGCGAAAGCAAGTACAGTATGGTAACACCCTGGAAAGCGATCATCAGTGGCAGTTATGTTTTCCGGGAGATCAGTGATGTAAGAAAACAAAAAGGATTTATTACTGCTGATATTGAATATGTACGTTACCGCAGCGGCCGGTTTTATTCTATCAATGAAGAACCTGTGCAGGATGAACTGGATTACTTTAAAGGATTGAACAAAGTAATTAAAGATGATTACAAAGGCAACTTTAATTTTCGTGTGGGTGGCGAATTGAAATTCAGTGTAATCATGGCCCGATTAGGTTTTGCATATTATACCAATCCATATAAGGATGCTGCTTTAAAAGCAACCCGGATGTTATTAAGCGGAGGTTTGGGCTATCGCAACAAAGGTTTTTTTATTGACCTTACTTATGTACACTCCATCAATAAGGATGTAGATTTTGCTTATCGGTTGCAGGATAAGAGCAACACTTTTGCCAGTATTGACAACCGCAGGGGAAATGTGGTGGCTACTTTTGGATTAAAGTTTTAATTTTCAAGTTCATCCCGGCCATGCAGAAATGTTAGGCCGGGATTTTTTTTAATACCTGGTCAAAATCTACAGCACACCATTTCACTTCAGCATCTTTTTTAAACCAGGTCATTTGCCTTTTGGCGTATTGCCTTGTATTGATCTTAATTGATTCTATTGCCTGCTGCAATGAAATTTCTTTGTTGAGGTAACTGAATATTTCTTTATACCCAACCGTTTGTAACGCATTCAATTGCTGATACGGCAACAGGTTTTTTACTTCCTCCAGCAAACCTTCCTGCATCATACTATCCACCCGTTGATTGATGCGTTCCACCAATGCCGGTCTTGGCATTTCGAGACCAATTTTTAGGATATTGAAATCTCTTGGCTTAGGCTGCTGCAGTTGAAAATCGAGAATTGATCTGCCGGTTGATAATTTTACTTCCAATGCCCTGAGTAATCGATGCGGATTTTTAATCTCTCCTTTTGCAAACCAAACCGCATCTATTTTTTGAACCTGTTCCTGCAGCGAGGCAAGTCCGCTCGTTTGATATTGCTGATTGATGTGTTCCCTAATGGCTTCATCAATTGCGGGGACTTCATCCATTCCATCACAAAATGCTTTTGCATACAAACCGGTACCGCCAACCATGATGGCTATATCGTTTTTGTTGAATATAGCTGCTGCTTTTTCCAAGGCGTACGCTTCAAAAGCAGCAGCATTTACTACTTCCTGTATGGAATGGGAATTAATAAAATAATGCGGAACGATTGCCAGTTCTGCTGTTGATGGCTTTGCTACGCCGATGTTTAGTTCTTTGTAACATTGGCGGCTGTCGCAGGAAATAATGGCTGTTGAAAAATGCTGTGCCAGTTGAATGGCGAGGGTTGTTTTGCCTACAGCGGTTGGGCCTACGACAACGATGCAAGTTTTTTTCATGGTCATTTGAATGGCTTATGAAGAGCCGGATCAAAATGTTTTGTTGCTAACGTAAAATTTGTTTTCGGATTGGCTGGCAGTATTTTGGCAAACCGTTTTGCCTCCACAGCCGGGCTGCATTATTGGAACGATGCTGCATTCGCTGCTTTCAAAAATTTGCTTCGCATTTTTTTAATTACGCCTTTGGCGTAACCGAACCGAAAGAGGCATCTTATCCAATACGGTAAACTAAAAGTTTTTTAGATCAAAGATTAAATCAAACTTAATTTATAATGGAAAGCCTATTTGATCTAACCTGTTTTATGCTGCAAATAGAACCACTGTACAAGAGTGCGACGCCAATGAAGTTCATTGATGTTACTGAAGCTTGGTACGAAATAAGTATTGATGCCGATTTAGCAAACAGCTTAAAAATCTTCGTTGGATTCATCGGCACCAGTTTCTTCTTCGCTGCTGCTGGTGGCGTTGCCTTCATCATCTTCTTCGCTGAAACCTTCTAACATAGAAGCTGCGGTGAGATCATACTTTTCTTCCACTTCTGCCAGGCGTTTATCTACCAGCCCTTTGGTGCCATATTGCGAAGGTGCAATGCCTTCTGTGCGGATGCAACTTGGGTAAGTTATTTTTTTATTTTCTTCTTTGTCAACATTGATGAGTTCGATGCGGAAAGTCCAGATCTTGTTGAAGTCATACACATAAATAAACTTCTGGTTAGGATCTTTAACTTCTGAACCAATGGTGGTATCGGCCATGATCAATGGCTCTGCCTTGTACGTTTTATCATCGTACTTTTCCAAAGAAATTTCCCTTCCCCTTAACCAGTTATCATTGCTGCGGTAAAAGGTTGCCTTGTGTTTGTTATCGAACTCGTAGCTTTTTAAAATGCCAGCATGCAGATCTGCGAAGGTTTGTGTGTGGCGGATCACCACATCCCTGTAAATACTGTCATCATCTTCCCAATAAACCCTGAAACGTAATATAGCCATAAAACGAAATTAATAATAAGAAATGAGAATTAGCAAATAACCGTTTTTTGATTCATTAAAAAAAATTATTACGCAACGCCCAATTCTTTTGCTTTTGCAATCATGAATTGATGGGCAGCTTCATATTCATTGGGAATAACGCCATCAAGTATAGCTTCCCGGATGGCCGTTTTGATATCGCCCACTGCCCTGCCGGGCGGCAATTCAAATGTTTTCATGATGATCTCGCCGGTAATGGGTGGCTGCCAGTTGCGCAACTGATCGCTCTGTTCCACTGCGGCACAACGCTGCTGCACCATTTCGAAATTTTCTAAAAAGCGCTTTACTTTTTGTTTGTTTTTTGATGTAATGTCTGCCTTGCACAGCAGCATCAGCGCATCAATATCTTCCCCGGCATCAAACAACAACCGCCTGATGGCAGAGTCGGTAATATTTTCTTTAGTAAGACTAATAGGCCGAAGATGCAACTCAACCAACTTGCGAACGAACTTCATTTTTTCGTTCTGCGGCAGTTTTAATTGCGTAAAAATTTTGGGTACCATCCGGCCGCCTACTACTTCATGCCCGTGAAAAGTCCAGCCATGGCCTTCTTCAAATCTCTTGGTGACCGGTTTGGCAATATCATGCAGTACAGCCGCCCAACGCAACCACAGATCATCAGTATGTTCACTGATGTTATCAACTACCTGCAAGGTGTGGTAGAAATTATCTTTGTGTCCCTTGCCATCGATGTATTCTGCTCCAGCCAACTCTACCATTTGTGGAAAGATGATTTTTAGCAGACCGCTTTTATATAAGAGATCGAAACCGACAGAAGGTTTTTTACTTAGTAATATTTTGTTCAATTCATCTGCAATGCGTTCACCGCTTACAATTTTTATGCGGTGTGCATTTTGGCGAATGGCCTCGAATGTTTCAGGAACAATGGTATATCCTAACTGCGATGCAAAACGGATGGCACGCATCATGCGCAGGGGATCGTCGCTGAAAGTGATGCCGGGTTCCAGCGGCGTTTTTATTATCCTGGCTTCAATATGCTGCAGGCCGTTGAAAGGATCAACAAGCTTTCCATAACCATTTTTATTAAGGCTGATGGCCATTGCATTGATGGTGAAATCTCTCCTGTTCTGGTCATCTTCCAGTGTGCCGGGTTCCACTTCCGGCTTGCGGCTATTGCGGCTGTAACTTTCTTTTCTTGCGCCCACAAATTCAATTTCCATTTCAGCAGTCTTGATCTGGGCTGTGCCGAAGTTTTTAAAAAAATTTACTTCAGGAGTGGGTGAAAACTTTTTAGCAACGGCCGCTGCCAATGCAATACCGTCGCCCAGGCAAACCACATCCATATCTTTTGTTTGCCGGCCAATGATTTTATCCCTTACAAAACCGCCAATCAAATAACAGGACACTTCAATGCCCGCTGCGGCATCAGCAATTTTTTTTAAAATCTGTAATTCACTTTCCGAACAATTGATATCCATCCGGCAAAAATAAGTGTGAATGGTGAATGACCAATGATGGTGTGCTTCTTAATCGTTTAGTTACTTGATATAGTTGATAAACCATGGGTTTGTTTAGTAAGTTTAGGAGTTTAGCGTAGAACTCTAATGAAGGATCATTTTATTTTTTCACCTTCCATATCAGCACCATTCTGGTGTAATATCAAATGAGTAACTTTTCCTGCAGCGTCCTTTACAAAATCTACCTCTGCTTTCACAACTTTTAAAAAGAATTTACTTTCAGAAGATGCAAACAACTCAAATTCTGACTGGCCGGTTGCCTGTGCCATGAGTTTTTTATCTTTTATAAATACGGTAATGATAAATTCAGGTGCCAATTGATATTCTCCTGTATAACTATTCAATATTTTTTCATCCACGACAATTTCTTTTGGCGCCTCCGGCATTTTTTTGTTTGTCTTCTTCCATAATTCTGCCGGGGTATAACCCTGTTTCATCGTTAGTCCGCTGATTGTTCCATCACTATAGATAAACTCCATCAACGAAGGCGAACCATCGAAATAGAATTTATTTTTATCGTACATAAAAATATTGAATATCTTACTGCCCTGCCTTTGAGAAGTTAACTGATTGCCGACCACTTTTAACTCACGCAATTCGCCATTGTCATTTTCAAATATGCCTTCATAGATTTTTAAAGAAATACTATCGGTTGGCAACGCTTTCTTTTCTGAAGATAC
>CAXTPJ010000020.1:0-12724 GCA_964245855.1 uncultured Ferruginibacter sp.
GGGCAGGGGCAGCCATGTAAACCTGCTTATTGTATTGTTGAATTTGATACTCTGGAAATGCCAATGGCAATTTGATGGCGGCAGGTTCAGTGCCAAAGAGAAATATTTTTTCAGCCGATAGTTCTGTTGCAATAGCGGTGTAATCAACCCCTTTGTTTTTCGATACGTTTACAATGCATACATCATCCATATTTAATTTGCAGGCTGCCAAAATACCCAGTAAAAAATTCAATTCATCATCTGCTAAAAATGCCACCTGTGCATCGTTTACCACAATAACAATGTGCTGCTGGTTTTTACCCAGTACAGATAAGGAAGCTGCTTTTTCTGTACTGCTATCGCTTTGCAGTTTACTTTTTATTTCCACCAGCGATTGCCTGAACAGGCCCTGAACGATAAACGGTTGTAATTGAATGGAATCTAAACTCATGAAAGTTTTTCTCGGTAATAAAGTTGTTTCTTTGGCGTAAAATTAAGCATAATGGAACCGACAACAGCTATTAAAATTTCACTGGCAGCAACAAGTAAACTGGAGGGTATCAGCCTCGAAAATGTTCCTTTCGGAAAATATTTTACCGATCACATGCTGGTGGCAGATTATGAAAACGGGGCATGGCTGGCACCTGAAATTATGCCTTACCAACCCCTTATGCTGGATCCTTCTTTATCGGTACTGCATTACGGGCAGGCAATTTTCGAAGGCATCAAAGCCTACAAAAGCCAGGATGGCAATATCAGTATTTTCAGGCCTTATGATAATTTCAACCGCTTTAATGCTTCTGCCGAAAGATTACAGATGCCCGAAGTACCGGAATCGATTTTTATAGAAGGCTTGCGCCAACTGATCAATGTTGATAAAGACTGGATACCCGGGCAGGAAAACCATGCTTTGTATATCCGCCCATTTATGATCAGCAGCGATGAAGCCATTGGCGTAAGGCCAAGCGGCAAATACAAGTTCATTATTATTTTAAGTCCTACCGGCCCTTACTATGCAGCACCCATGCGCATTTATGCCGAAGAGAAATATGTAAGGGCTGCACCCGGCGGCGTTGGTTTTGCCAAAGCAGCTGGCAATTATGGTGCTGCCCTTCACCCAACAGCCGAAGCACAAAAGAAGGGCTACGACCAGGTGTTGTGGATGGACGCCATTGAACACAAATATGTACAGGAATGTGGCGTGATGAATGTATTTTTTATCATTGGCAATACCATTATTACACCCGGTTTGGAAGAAGGTACCATCCTGGCCGGCGTAACAAGGGACACTGTAATTGTGGTATTGAAAGAAATGGGTCTTACAGTAGAAGAAAGGCCCTTAAGCATAGATGAAATAATTGCTGCTTATCACTCAGGTGAATTGAAAGAAATTTTCGGCACCGGCACTGCGGCCACCATTGCGCTGATAAAAGAGTTGCGGTATAAAAAGGTAGAAATGTTGTTTGATACCAGTACCTGGACAATTGCCCCGGAAGTAAAAGAAAAGATAGATGCCATCCGCTATGGTGCCCAGCCGGATGCCCACAACTGGCTGTTCAGGGTTTAATGTAAACCGAATTAGAAAATAAACTTAAAGGGAGCATAATTTTAGCTCCCTTTTGTCGTTTAGAATAGTAAGGATGAGTGATTCTTCTACAAAAAATCATTTATTCTTTTAATCCATAACCGTATTCAATGAAAAACTAAGACCAGGTACCCCATTCTGCGATCTAACAAAATACCTTTTTTGTTTCATCTGTAACCCCTATCTGCCTTCAGTTTTTTCAGTTTTAAAAAATGTGATCCACGTAAGTGGTGTTGCAAAAGATTGATCGTTTTACGATGATTTTTCCTGTTGCGGGAGAATAAGCAGTTGCTTATTTGTCTGCTCCCTGGCTTAATTGTTTTAAGACTAAAAATTAAAACATGAAAAAAATTTACTTCCTGATTTTCACCGTTTTATTTTTTTGTACCCTGTTACCAAAAAATACAGCCGCCCAAACATGCGCAGGTTTTACAGCAACTTACACTGCATACGAATCCCGCTGTGCGGCTACCGGTTCTATAAAAGTGAGGCCGGCCGGCGGTTCGGGAACATATAAATATAAAGTAACCGGGCAGGTAAATATCAACTTCACCAGTGCAGATTCTATCACCGGTTTATCAGCAGGCACTTATTCGCTTATTGTAAATGATATCAATACCAACTGCAGTATTACTGTTCCAAATGTAATTGTTCCCGGCAGCTATCGTGACCCAAGGTTTACCCTAAATACCTTTGATGTAACCTGCGACAATGGCAACAATGGCCGCATTGCATTAAACAACCAGTTGTATGGCAGGGCGCCATTTACCTATTCCATCATTGCACCTTCGCCGATGGGCGTAGGTACATCCAACTCCACCGGTGCATTCAATAACCTGGTAGGCGGCGTGTACACCATCCGAATGGCCGATTCATGCGGTGGTATTCAAACCAGGTTGGTTACCATTAATAATTATACCTGGAAGATAGATTCAGTAGTTTTTAAAAAAGTATCCTGCGATACGGCCAAAGGCTATATCAGGGTGAGTGATAACAGGGGCAATATCAGCACCATTGGCGCCGGCATTCCCGGGCTTACCTATGGAGTGGTGATTGCACCCGGCGATACCGTATGGTCGAACGCTGCCAACTTTTCATTCTACCTGAATGGCCGCTCAAATTTTGGCGTGGTGGTAAAAGATGCCTGCGGCAAAATTAAAACAGCACCCGGCACTGCTAACTTTACTCCCTGGGTGGTATCTACCGTTAGTAATTACGCTTTTACCTGTAATAGTTTTTCGGCTTCTATATCCGGTGTAGCCAATTTCTTTCATCCAAGGTATTGTTTGTACGATTCTGCAGGTGTTGAGCTGGCATGTAATACAACCGGTGTATTCAATAACCTGCCTTACGGAAGGTATTGCATCAATGCCCACGATTCCTGTACCGATACTACCATAACACGTTGTTTTACCCGTTTGGCCCCGCCGATCAGCATTGATCCGAATGTTGTCATCAGTAATAAAATTTGTACTTCCTTTTCTGCAGCCATTACCGGGCAAATTGGTTTAACCAATCCAACTTATTGTTTATATGATAACTCGGATACACAACTGGAATGCAACAGCACCGGTGTGTTCAACAATCTTTCGTATAATAATTATTGTATTAAAGTAAAAGATGGTTGCCGGGATACTACGCTGGTTGCATGCTTTAGCCCAAGAAAACCAATGCCGCTGATTGCAGATACGCTGCTGCCGGGATACTATGGTTGTAATAGTTTTGGTATTGTTGTTGGCGGCGATAGTTTAACCAGCCCACGGTATTGTATTGCCGACAGCAGTGGCGCTATTTTAACCTGTAACCTCACGGGCATTTTCGATAGTTTGGCGTATGGGAACTATTGCATTACCATTCATGATTCCTGTTATGATACCACCATCACCCGCTGTTTTGGCGTGTTTGGCCCAAGGATCGTTTCCAATGTAGCCATCAATACCAGTAACAATACCTGTACAAGTTTTACAGCAAATATTTCCGCCTCTCTTTTATTGAGCCCTAGTTTTTGCCTGTACAATTCGGCAGACTCATTAATTGAATGTAATTATACCGGTGTTTTTAATAATCTTCCTTACGGATCGTACTGTGTAAGAACCCGTAACAGTTGCCCTGATACAACATTCGTCAATTGCTTTACCGAGTCGCCTCCGTTGCCTTACCTCGATGCCAATGTTGCCATCAGCAATAAAACCTGTGCAACCTTTTCGGTACGAACTACCGGTGAACACAATTTTGTAAATCCCCAGTATTGCATTTTCGACACCAGCGGTACTAACATAGGTTGTAATTATACAGGTGTGTTCAATAATATCCCTTACGGCAATTATTGCATCCGCATACACGATAACTGTTTTGATACCATCCTTACCAGGTGTTTCGTGGTAGAACCAGACAGGATAAGCGTAGGCGTTAGTTCCAGTAAATCCTGCAGTTATGGCTTTGCCAGGTTGGGCATTTCTGTTAGCGGCGGTACATTGCCTGTATATGTAAGTGTTGATGCCCCTGATGGCAGTTAGTTTTTCCGCGGTAGTTTTAACAGCAGCTATATAAACCTGGATAGTGTTCCCGGAACATTGGCCGGGCAGGTATACAAAATCTTTGTGTCGGATAATTGCGGTAAAACAGATTCTACTACCATCGCAGCATTAGCAAGTATTATGACGCACCGGCCGTCTGTGGTGGGTAAATGCCCCAGTTCAACCTGGGTAAATGGATCCGGTTCAATCATTATAGATGTGGTTTCCAATACCGGCACCCTCAATGTGCGCATCATTAAAAAAGATGGTGCTTCCATATCGGCCATTGGCCCGAGTACGGTAGCAGGGAGCATCTTCACCTTTAATAATCTTGGCCCGGGCAAATACATCATCCGCTACAGGATAAATGATGGCTGTAACCGGACTATTTACGATACGGTTACCATTAAACCTTACCAGTATCCTAACCTGAGCAGGTCTACCGCTTACCAGTGCGATCTTAATGGGTTTAGTATTGGTGCAGTTGTAGCAGAAGGAGTTGGGCCTTTCAGTTACGAGATCATTGGCAGTACGCCGGCTTCCCCTTCGGTGATTACTGCGCCACAATCCAGCCCTATTTTCAATATTAATAATGGAACCAATTATTCATTGATAAGGCTTAGGGCGCTGGATGCCTGTGGCAATGCCAGCCTGGAAGATGCCAGTATCCTGCCGTTGGCAGATAACGGGATTGTATCAACCTACAATTGCTTCCAGATATATACTACGCTCAGTGTTGATACTTTATACAATTCATCCTACCGCTGGTATTTAAAACACAGTGTAGATGGTACAGACAGTACTTACCTGGGTTCAGATTTCAGCCTGCACCTGCCGGAAGTTACGCCTGCGGATACCGGCTTGTATGTATGTCACTTATCGGTAAACAGTGGTTGTATCAATCGTACTTACTATTACCACCTGGATGGCTATTGTTCTCACTACCTGCCGGTGGTATTGGAAAACTTTGCCGGAAGGTATGCAGGCAATAAAGTATTGCTGGATTGGAAGATGGCTGCAGGAACAGCAGTAAATAAATTTATAGTAGAGAAGAAAGGGCACGACAATGCTTTCAGCAGTATGGGTACAGTGAATGCTGCGGCTGGTGCTACGGCTTCCGCTTACCAGTTTGTTGATCCATCGCCTTTTACAACCAAGAATGAATACCGTTTAAAAATGCTGGGCAGTAACAATGCCTTTGCTTACAGTAATGTGGTATCGCTGCAGAAACAGGCTGCAACAGGTATCAGTGTTTATCCTAACCCTGTACACAATGTGCTGTCAGTGGATTTTAGCAAATTACCAACTAACCAGGTATATAAAGTAAAACTGGTAAACCTGATGAACCAGGTAGTAAAAGAAGTAAACCATAATACCGCCAATGGCAACAAATTAACCATCACCCGAACAAAAGAGATAAGCGCCGGGGTATATGTGGTAAAACTCTTCAATATAGCGACCGGTGAAGAATATGCTGAAAAAGTTATTTTACAATGATGATTGCCCTTAAATAAACGATTGCATGTTACACATCCGGAGTTTTAAGCTTCGGATGTTTTTTTATGATAGATATTTGCGCCTTACCCAAAGCATTTTTTACATAATGCACTCTATTTCAATATAAGGCATAATTGTACATTGGTTTTTGTTAGTTAGCTCCGCAGAAATAATTGGCTAAATTCAAAAAAAAGAACCAATGAATGTTTCATAATTAAAAGAGAATACTTACCTTCGCCGTCCAAAAATAAAAGGTTCACAATGCCTACAATACAACAGTTAGTAAGAAAAGGAAGAGAAATCATTACCGCAAAGAGTAAATCAAGGGCTTTAGACTCCTGCCCGCAGCGCCGTGGCGTTTGTACCAGGGTGTACACAACTACCCCTAAAAAACCAAACTCTGCTTTGCGTAAAGTAGCAAAAGTACGTTTGACAAATAAGATTGAAGTAATCGCATACATTCCGGGTGAAGGACATAACCTGCAGGAACACTCCATCGTGTTGATCCGTGGCGGAAGGGTAAAAGATTTACCGGGTGTACGGTACCACATCGTTCGTGGTAGCCTTGATACTGCCGGTGTAAAAGACCGTAAACAAAGCCGCAGTAAATACGGTACCAAGAAAGAAAAAGCTAAAAAATAATGCCCTGTCCCGTAAAGGGAGAAGAGCAGCAAACAACATCTAAAAACGGTTGAGTAAAGTTTTAATACTTGAAGAAATTCAGCCTAAAATCAAAATTAAACAATGCGTAAGTCACAACCGAAGAAAATTCCTTTAGCGCCGGATCCAAAGTTTAACGACAAATTGGTTACCCGTTTTGTTAACAACTTAATGTGGGCTGGTAAAAAAAGTGGTGCATACATCATTTTTTATGATGCAATTGATAAAGTGTCTAAAGTAACAGGCGAAAATGGTTATGAAGTTTGGAAAAAAGCTTTGAGCAACATTACTCCTGGTGTTGAGGTTCGCAGCCGCCGTATTGGTGGTGCTACTTTCCAGATACCATCTGAAGTACGTGCAGACAGGAAGATTTCTTTAAGCATCAAATGGATGGTACGTTACAGCCGTGACAGGAATGGCCGCAGCATGGCAGAAAAATTAGCAAATGAAATCGTAGCCGCAAGTAAAGGTGAAGGTGCATCTTTCAAAAAGAAAGAAGATACCCACCGTATGGCTGAAGCTAACAAAGCTTTTGCTCACTTCCGCATCTAACCGATTCGAAATAATATTTTTAAAGCCGCTCTGCAAAGAGCGGCTTTCTTATTTTATGCCTATTATTGTTTGGTGAAAAAGAAGATCGGTTTATATACAGCTTCAGCTATCGTTATCGCCAACATGATTGGCACCGGCGTGTTTACCAGTCTTGGTTTCCAGTTACCTGCCGTACAAAATAGCTGGAGCATTTTGCTGCTTTGGATAGCTGGCGGCGTGCTGGCGCTGTTTGGCGCTTTTGCTTATGCCGAACTGGGTACGCACCACAAAGAATCCGGTGGCGACTATATTTATCTCTCCCGTAATTTTCATCCGGTATTGGGCTATTTATCTGCCTGGGCAGGATTGATTGTTGGATTTTCGGCACCGGTCGCTTTAGCCGCAATGGCTTTTACCAAATACCTGTCGCCCTTCGGTTTGCAAAACAATCTATGGCTGGCCATTGGCGTAATTGTACTGATCGGTTTATTGCACAGTTTCACCATCCGGCATAGCAGCCGGTTGCAGAATATTTCCACGGTCATCAAAGTACTGTTTATCGTTCTCCTGATCATTGCAGGATTTTTTATAGCGCCCAATAGTGTTGGTGCTATCAGGTTGGATGCTTCCTGGCAACAGGAAATTACTACTCCGGGTTTTGCCGTTTCCATGGTGTATGTTGGGTTTGCCTACAGTGGCTGGAATGCTGCCGCTTATGTGGTAGATGAAATAAATAACCCGGTGAAAAAACTACCCCTGGCTTTAATAGGCAGTACTTTGTTTGTAACCCTTGTGTATGTTTTGTTTCAAATAGCCTTGTTGAAAAATGCAACAGTAGCAGAACTCACAGGCAAAGAAGAAGTAACTTTTATTGCTTTTAAAAACCTGTTGGGCGATACAGGCGGCAAATGGGTAAGTGTATTCATCGCCATACAACTCATTGCTACCATCAGTTCTTATCTATGGGTTGGTCCACGGGTTACCGGTGCCATGGCAAAAGAAAATAAATTATGGTCGCCGTTGGCAAAGCAGAATGCACATGGTATACCGGTTGCAGCAGTTTGGGTACATGTAATAATTGCCATTGTGCTCACCCTTACCGGTTCTTTTGAAAAAGTATTGCTGTATGCCGGTTTTGTTTTACAATTGATGGCATCGCTAACGGTGGCGGCCAGCCTGTTTATAAAAAATAAAGAGCCGGGTAGTTTTACCAGTCCGTTCAAACCCTGGTTGCAAATCATATTCCTGTTGTTCAATGCCTGGGTGTTGGTATTTACCTTAATTGATAAACCGGCGGAAAGCCTGATCGGTATGGGGATTTTGGGGGTGGGAATAGTGGTTTATTTTTTTGATAAGCCATTGTTAGTGCAAAGATAAAATTAGCGAGGTTGCGACCTGGATATTTGACAATAATTAAAACTGATTTGAAATAATAAAGTAACAAACCAATATTTTATGTTACAAGCAACCCAAGTCGAAAAAAAATTATATAGAGTTATCGAAGGGTTCTTAATTACCAAAGGATTCGCAAAAGGGGATTTTAATAAATATGTAAAAAAGCAACCCAGATATTTAGAAGATATTTCATTCAGGGTATTAAAAGTAGGGTTGAATTTTGGAGTAAAATATAATATTTCAAGAAGCTACTTTTTGATTGAAAATGTTTGGAAAGATTTAAAAGACAAATATAAATTAACAGATACCAGCATTACGATTATTGTGGACAGAGAAAAATTGAATCCAATGTTGAAAGACAACAGCGGGTATGCGATTTTAAATAGTGGAGGAATATTTTTGAAGTATGAGGATATAGATAATGAACTTGAAAAGTTTAAAAACTTATTTATAAAGGAGTATGACGAGATGATAAGCCCTTTTTTAAAAATTACAGAAAGCATAAACTGGATGGACGAAATATTAAATCTTGACTATTTAGATTTTAAGAGATGCTCAAAATTTTTTCCTTAAAACGGCCTAATAAACAAAAAACTAATTGTGGCCAAATTAGCTGGCAATTCAAAGTTGGAAGAGATTTACTTAGTATTTAAGCAAAAGTTTGATGATTTCGTTAAAGAAAAAAATGATGAAACCACAAAGATTCAACTGGAAGTTATGAATATAATATTTGAAAGACTAAAAAGCGTAAGAGTTTTAGAAAATCCTTTACTGATATAAAATCGAAGTCAAGACCAAACAGTTTTCACTTCAAGTAGTTTATAACTAATTGTCCGTTACCTGTAGAATTTAATGTGAAAAGAAGAAAGCCAATAAGCGTGTATGCGTAACAGGTAGTTAAAACCCAGGCAAAATAAAATCATTTAATTGCTTTAACCCAATTACACGCTTCACTGTTTCAAAATAATCATGTTGCTGGAAATATTTTTCTGCAGCCATTTTAAAAGCATCAGCAATGTTTCATTGTAGAGATTATATGAGCTCCAGTAATCGAACAAAGCAGCAGTAGAATTAAACCGCAGCGCATTTTCAAATTTTACTATTTCTATTTTACTAAATAATTCCCGGGTAATGTTTTGGCCTGTTACTTCCATAAAAATAGCCGATTTACTGGCTGATAAAATCGTATTGTCAAGCCATGTTTCATGAAATTGTTTTAGTTCAGCATTGTTGTTTTGTGCAGGCCCGCAAAAGAAAAATATACCTCCGGGTTGAAGGCTGTCATATACAATTTTTATTACCTGTTCAGGAAAGTTTGCGTAGTACAATGAATAGCTGGCCAGTGCCCTGTTAAACTGTTGTGGCTGTACCTGTTGATCCAGTGAATCGAGTTGCCCCAACACCGCATCGATATGGTTTGCAACTCCTGCCTCCATTGCTGCTGCTTCCAGTATTTGCAATGCATCGGCAGATGCATCAATTGCTTTACAATACCTGTTGCCCCACCATTTTTGCAGCGGGAATTGCCTGTTTACCGGTACCGCAACCAAGGTCTAATAAACTACCGCCTTCTGCCGGTTGTAAGTGTTCAAATATCCAGTCGTTTACATCCTTGCTGCCAAATGTTTTGTGCGATGCAATCCGTTGTGCCAAAGCATTGGCGTCGGTATCAAACTTTCCTGTTTCAGGCTGGTGTTTGATAATCGAAACATTTAGTCCGGCCCTCTGTACACCAAGGTGTGCAGACAGGGCTTTATCAAATGCAACTACTTGTCCGGGTTCCCAGGCGTGGGTTACTTTCTTGAAAAATTTTTCCAGTCTTTGCGATCCCTTTTCATGCTGGTCATCCCACCAGATAGGATGTGTAAGCAATTGTAACACGGAACCCTTCGGATGCCGTATTGCCGGTAAGAGAAATAAAATCGCCGGGCGTAGATTGTTGATGATAGAATTGTTAAAAAGAAAAGAAACGGGAAACGCCGGCTGTTTCTTTCTTTTCTGAAACTATCTAAACAAACAAAAAAATGGTTTATTGATAAACCTTGTTTAAAAAGTTTCTTTATAAAGTATTGCTTCCTGCTACACTTATTTAATTTATACCTGGTACTTTCTTTTACACCTAGATTATTTTTTCTTGCAATGCATCTTCTGAAAGACTTGCTGGCAAAGCCTTGACGGAATTGCAAAAAAGATTTTTTAAAAATTACTATAATGCTGCTTAAGTTTAAGAAAAACAAACAGATGATTTTAACCCAATGCCACTATTTAAAACATAGCAAAGATTTCATTTCCTCAAACTTCTATTTTCCAATTCCAACTTTCTCAACTTTTCCAGTAACTCAAAATACAACCGGTGATAATAATCCCTTTGGCTGATCGCATCCTGTAAATCAACAGGCGCGGGTAAATAAGAAGGAATTTCTTCTTCAACAACGAGGGTACTCATTTCGGCAATGTCTTCAGAAAAATCGTAGCGTAAGATTACACTATAACGTTTAAGGAGGGCAAGTGAAAGATTTGGGTCTTTCGTATGGCTGTAATATGTATTACGGGAGGCATATTTCATCCTGGCTACCACATCGACTACTGTTAATGGCGATGCTTCAACAACTTTTTTTAGAAGTTTTCCTCTGTGTATGATATTTTGTTCACCCTTTTTCAATGGATGTAAAGAAAAGTACATTTGTGTACAAGGAAGTGTCTATTGTGTGTACTTTTATCTATATATTAATGTACTGTGTTGTACTTATGTGTATTTTATTTAGATTTGTCATGTAATATCTTTTTAGATACAAATTCATTCAGGTCATACTTGCTCAAATAGTGATGTTTGGGAAAGGGTAAATGAATATATTTGCGATTACTTCATAAAATTATTTGAAGCATTCGCTTTGAATCTCGTTCTGAAATCTGGTAAATTAAAGACACAGAGAGGATAAGTAGAATGCCCACGTCATTGGCGTGGGCTCTCTTATCTGTGCAGGCTTACCAGGGCCCCAGAACGGTAAGTTGAGTCTGCGCCATTTCTTTTAGCATCCCGGCTAAAAGACTTACGCAATTACTGGTACATACAAGCATTCATTCAGTTACATCCACCAGCAACTTACCAACGCATCCGGTACTATAATGGATTGCTGCGCCACAGCATCGCTATGTACATCAATTTTTAACGGCCATAACGGCCGGGGATACACTATTGCCATAACCCATCGTACAACAATGAAAAGATCAACCCTTTACAGTACCGAGGCATTCATTTATTACTGCCCGCTGCTGCACCGCTATGCCCGCCGCATGCTGCACAATAACCTGGCCGCCGCCTCGCTGGTGGTAGAGGTATTGCAGGAGTACATACATTACCCGGCGCAACCACCCGGCAGGCAACTGCGGCAGCAATTAAAAGCTGCGGTGTACAACCAATGCCAGTACACTATCCAGGCTGATGTTTTCAACCGTTCGCCGGCGGGTATTCCGTTAGCTAACCGGCTGCCTGCCGTTGAAACCGCTTCATTATCCATCAATTATTCCTGTGATGCAACCAACCGCTAACTGCTATATCAACTGGCTCAAGAAACTGTTTGAGCGCAAGCCTAAAAATCCCACATAGGCAGCGCTACCATATCGCCTGCTCCCCATTTGTTCATCTTTACAATTCAATGCAATGAAACTGTTTTATTGTGTACTGCTATCCCTATGCCCTTTTGTGGCTACTGCACAAGCGCTCACCGTTGGGGATGCCTTTCCTTATGGAACGCATCGCCAGGTATTCAACTACCGGCAGCCAACCATTCACCTGGCTGCTTATAAAGGCAAACTGCTGGTACTGGATTTTTTATTAACTACCTGCCATGGCTGCCTGCAAAAACTGGCGCTCTACGATAGCTTGCAGCAACGCTATGGCGACAGCATACAGTTTATTGTAATAAGCAGGCAGCCTGCAGCCACGGTTAAAAGATTTTTGTCAAAACATCCTTTGGGAAGGCTGGTACATTTCCCTGTTATCAGCCAGGATACAGCGTTAAAAGCATTGTTCCCTTACGAGTTTACGCCGCACCTGGTATGGATAGGGCCAGATGGTAAAGTAAAGGGCATTACGGATGGTGATTATGTTACCGTAGATAACGTAGCTGCTGTACTGGCCGGCCAGCAGGTAAGCTGGCCGGTAAAAACAGACAGGGTTGATTTTGATTATACCCAACCCATGCTGGGTAAACAAGCAGCCTTACAGCAGTTGCAGCCTGCTGCCGGACTGTACACTGCCTTTATGCCTTACCTGCCCGATATAGCAAGTCAACATGTATTGCAGCAAACAGATAGTGTAGCCCATACCGTTAGAACAGCTTTTTACAACCTGCCGGTATTGCAACTGTACCTGCGGCTATACCACCAATTCGATTTTGCAGCCACACAGGTAGTGTTGCAGGTGAAAGACAGCAGCCGGTATCTTTTTAATCCCGGCAGCCATTACTGGCGGCAGTGGATGGAACAAAACAGTTACTGCTTTGAAAGCCTGTTACCGGTGGGTATGAGTGAACTGCAGCAACAGCAAAAGATTAACCAC
>CAXTPJ010000021.1:0-12656 GCA_964245855.1 uncultured Ferruginibacter sp.
CAATACAACGGCTCGCTAAAACCCGCTGTTACCAGTCCCCACCATTTGTCACGCTCACCAAAATTGATCGGTCCATCCATGGCCTGTACCTCTTTTTGCTGCAGCCATTGCTTCGCTGTGTCGAATAAAAAATTGGCAGTTGCCTGATCGTTGATGCAATCAAAAAAGCCGATGCCGCCAACCGCACCATCATCGCCTTTGTTCTTGTATTTTTTGTTGATGAATGCTGCAATGCGGCCGATAAGTTTACCATTCTTATCTTTTAAAATCCAGCGCATGACTTCGCCAAAACGGAAAGCTTTGTTTCTTCTTTTATCGAATACTTCATCAATGTCCTTGTCCAGCGGACGGATCCATTGCGGGTCATTTTTATAAAGTTGCACAGGTACTTGTATAAATTCTTTTGCTGTAGCAGCATCAGTTACCGGGATCAATTGCATAGTATAAATTGAGAAAGCAAATGTAGGAGGATTGCATCGAATGAAGCCAAGTGTTACTTGATTATTAGATGCTTTAATTACCAAAAATTAAGTCTCACAGAAGCTACTTTATCTTGCTCATTAAGATCTATTTCTAATACTTCATGATCAATTGAAAAGCCTTGATCTGGTTTATTTGTTGAATATCCAATACAATTTGTACAGGGCCCTCTTTCTATATCTGATCCAAGCAATTCTATTACTTCTTCCTTTGACATGTCAATTAGCATTTGACTATTAATCATGTCATTTACCATTTGATATCTTTCTTTAGGTTTCCTTTTCCACTTGTTTGATTCAAATTTTTCCGATTCAGCATGCTCACATGAAATTAGGGTCCATACCAAAATAACAAGAAGAAAAAGACTCGCAGTCAACTTTACAAAATTTCCGAGTTGGTATGTTGTTATCAGTAAAAAATACTTTTAGTAGGTTGATTTTTATATGTCATTGATTTTTTTGCAGTATTCTGCTAATGAAATTCTTAAATAAATTTTTGTAAAAACGTTTTCAAAAACATCAATAAACATTTTCTTTGTTTAACAACTCACTCAATTGATCCAGTCCTTTGATCAATGTTTTGGCTTTGGGTAATTTAGATAATGCCGCTGCAGTTTTCAGCACATTCAACTGCTCCATGCCATTGGCGATTTTGTTTTTAGCACCTGTTTTGATCCAGTATTTTTTTACCGCAGCCATAATAGCTTCCGGCGTAATGCTGGATGGTTGCAGGCACAACTTTGTCAACAATACATTGGCATCATTCAGCGCATCCCAAAACTCGTAATCTCTTTCCTGGTCAATATCTGAAGATAAAACTGTATCCAGTAAAGTAATGGCCGATTTTACTGTAGGCAGCTTGTACTTATTCACTGAGGTCTTGCCCCAGTCTGCAGTGCCTTTTTTATCTGCCATCACCAGCACACTTTCCAGTTGCAACCAACTGCACAAAGGATCGATGAGGCCGCTGTCATTTTTGCTGGCAATATCGTAGGCCAGTTTATAGGCGTTGGCAGTTGTTTTTAAAGCGCTTATTTTTTCGGTTTCGGTTGTTGATTTCAGGAACAATATTTTATGGGCCATGCCCAGCAATAAGTAGCGCTGGGCGGTATCACCAATTTTTAACAGGTAAGAAAAATTATCAATGATGCCCTGCACATCGGCTGCTGTTTTATCAGCTCCATCCCTCGATACTTTAATATTGAGACTGTACAAACTTTCCAGTGTGTTGACGGTATAATCTGCCTGCTCATATTTCAGCAGGTCGTTTATTTTGTTGATGGCTTTATCCTGTTTGTTCAGCACCATCCAGATACGGGCTTCCATTTCTGCAATGGCACCATTCCTGATTGTTGCTTTATCAATGGCTTTGCTGATGGCGGTTAGTTCATCGGCCAGCATATCGAGGTCACGATCATAACGGCCGCCAATTGCCCGGTTATAAAGGTTAGTCATGTCCACCTCTGCTTCCATTGGTAAAATATAATTGTAAGATTTTGCTTTGGAAGAAGTAGCAGCAGTAAATTTATAAAACTGGTCGCCATAACATTGGTAAGCACCCCAGGTATTGTTGTTGGGATATTTTTCAAAGCACTCACTCCTGGCGTGTTGTACGGCATCACCAAAAGCTGCGCCTTCAAACATGTCTTTGTAAAATGTTTCAGAAAAGAGCAAAGCAGAATTATCATCCACCGCCCAGCCTGCTGCAATCACCGCTTTAACGCCCATCTCAATCAACTGAACGCCGAGGTTAGCAGCCAGTTTATAATGCTGCTGCGATAAAGCTTCTGAAGCGCCATCGATCTTGCCTAAAAAGCAACAGTTTACAAAAACAAATTCCGGTACCTGGCTCATCTGGTTGATCTCTTTGGTGGTAAGAAAAATGCCTTTACCGATTACCATGCCTCCTTCAGAAGGGGTTACTTTACCGGTAGCCGGTTCTGTTTTTTCGGGATTGAAAAAACCATGCCCTGCCAGGTGGATCATTTTATATTCATCCTGGAAAATCGCCTGTAAGTTATCTGCAAAACCTTTGTTGATAACGGTGGTTACAATAAATTGATTGCTGCCAATGATCTCACTTACTTTCCTGGCTTCTTCGGCAGCGCCGGGCAATTGCTGTACAAAACCTTCCAATGCCGGGTCGCCGATTACCAATGCATTGCTGGCATACGAACGTTTGATCTGTGTACGGTAATCGGAAGTGGACAACTGGCGGATCATTCCTGCATTAACGCACAGCGGTTTGCTTTGTGTAGCGCTGTCCTGCAGCAATTCCCACGGAAAGGCGGCAGAGTATTTATCCAGTTTCCATAAAATGTTATACTGATGTCTTACCGCATCTTTAAAGTCGTTGGGGATCATTAATTCAAATACCGTTTTTGCCAGTTGCGGCGTCCATTTATTGTTGCTGGAGATTTGATCTATAAAGTGCTGGATGATAAATGGATTGCTGTTGAGGTTGCGCACTTCTTCTCTTGCTGAACCTGTTGAAGCAGTAAACTTCAAACAATAAGCTGGATTGGTTTCTACATTCACTGCCACCCGTTGCCACCAATCCTGCTGGTTATCCAGCGGAACCCTTTTACGGTTACCGGGCAATTTTTTTATTTTGTTGAATGGAAGAACAATATTCAGGTGCTGATCGGCTTCCAGTTTTTTAAGTGTGTAAAACCCTTGCAGGCTGCGGTCTTCGTACAACTCAATGAACTCAATCGCTTCAATTTTTCTTAGCGAATCATTCTTTAATCCTGCAATACTGCTGTTGGCTTTTTTAATACCCAGCACAATTGCTTTCAGCGAAGTTTCAATACTCAATCCACCGTAACCGCAACCAACGATCAATGCAGAAATACCTACGCCTGAATGAAATACATTGTTGAATTCTTCTTTGTTAAGCGCCTCAAAATCCCGGAGTTCTAAAATGTATTTACTAACGGCCTGGGTTACACTCAACTCTAATTGATAACCGTTCAGTTCTCCCAATTCTCCCAAACCAACGATCACCGCACCTTTGGGCGAAGTGGTGTAAGAGAGTGCAATCTCGTTGGTTCCAACCCTGCCGGGATATAATCCTAAGGCATGTTTTTCTCTCAGCATACCATTGAAGCAACTGTCTAAAACCCTTTCCGCACTCATGATGCCATCTTTGTAAAAATGGCCTGTTAATAGAGGGAATTGAGCGCTGGCAAGGTCGCCATTGCTCATGGTTATTTTCAATGGTGTTTCAGTCGCTATTTCTTTTTCCGGTTTCTTCACATTCATTGCAACCTGTTCAATATTACCCGCATTTACAGGCACCATTTCATATTTAGGATTATCAATCAACTGGCTGCCACCTCTTGATAGTGGTGGCGTTTTGCTCAGTTGGGCTGTAAAACCGGTATCCAATAATTCAGTAAAAGCGCTGAACAGGTCAGGCTCATTGGCCAACTCGCCATGTTCTGTATTGCAGTAATAAACTGCATTGCGCTGTTTCAATTCTTCGGGGATGCCGCTTTCCCATGTTACGCTGCCATCGCCTTCGGCGGTACTTTTAAATACTACTCCATTATCCCTGCCATCCGTTGCAATTTCATAAGTAGCAGTGGTAGTATCTGATTTTCCGGCTATGTACAAAATATTTTTATAGTCGATTGAATCCTTGTTGTTAAGAATATTATCCCTGAAAGCAGTGTAGTTTTTTAATACTTCATCGCCCGGTTGTGTGCCGATGTTTTGGGAGTTGCCCAACAGGTCCTGCCATGTTTTTGCTTTTGAAAAATCATACGGCGTACTGCTTAGAGGAAGCAAATGATAGAGGCCAGGACATTGTGAAAAGACTTGCAGCAATTCTTTTTTACCATGTTTTAAATCGATCATGCTGAGCTTGCTGATATTGCCGCCCCTGCCGCTCAATGTTTCGGGTATTAAATAAGAGCCTCCCAATGGCGCACCGAGCAACAATAATTTAAAACCCTGCGAATTGTTGAGGGCTGTCCATTGCGAACCACCCAAAATAAATTCCCTGAAAAATACACCGCCCATACTGTGTGCAATCACATGGATTGGTTGCTTTTTTTCCAACAATGTTTTGATGGTATCGTTGAATTTTTTTGCCTCTTCTGTCAACGATTTTCTCCAGTCATAAGCAAAGGGCAAAACATCGTATTTGCCGGATAAATATTTCGCCAGTTTTTTATAACTGCTGCCCATTAAAGATGGTGCAGTTACACCGGCAGCATCAATATCCAGCTTCATCAGATCACCTTTTACAAAACTCCAGAAGTCGACCCATACTTTATCATCATCCCTGTATAAGTTGCTGCCCATAATGCCGGGAAGAATAATGGCAATTGGTTTGGTGCCGGTAATTTTTGTGAGATCCATTTTTACTTCGGCACTAATGAACGGTAAAATGGCATTGCGGTAAGCATCAGCAATATCAGCCTCCTGCAATGTTTGAAAACCAGGTATGGCATCAGTGTTTGCGCCCAATGCCCGTTGTATGGCATCCTGCGAAGTTTTGCTGCGGAAGTAATGGATGTGATCCGTTCCTTTGGCATCATCTAAAAAAAACCAGGTGTCTTTCTTCCTCGGCGTACCAAAATACATAGACCAGGTATCAACGATCATATCATTTTTCCTGCGGAAATACAACTTGGTTAGTATTACCAGCAATGCTTTTAATTCAACATGCAATGTGCAGTTGCCCGAGATAACTGTTAAAGGTGCTTCAATGCTGTTGGCCGGGTTGTTCAGCACTTTTATAAAAGGAGAATCCGGAACCATGGCTTCTATGCCGGGCAGCACATCTACATTGCTTTTTGTTGCAGCCACTTCTGCTACCAATGATTTAAGCCCCGCATAAATTGGATTGGCATTGATACCGGTGCTGATGCCCACAAAATTTAAAACAGTATTCAGGTAATGGTCTAACCGGTCTGCCAGCAGCGACGTTCCCATAGAAGGACTGGCCACCCGGATAAATTTTGAGACCGTAATATTTTTCTTTTTGGCCAGATCATTCAGCAGCAGCATATTTTTTTTATGATCGCTGTTATCATCAAAAAGGTTTAGTTCAACATCACTGAAACCGATATTGGTATTGCCTGCGCTGCAACGGGCAAGGATATCACCTACCAATCCGCCACGACTGTGTGTTATTAAATGAAGGTTGCTGTTGGCGGGTAATTGCTGCAGCATTTCCACCACATTTTGTAAAGGAGAAACGGTAAATGTTTTATGGTCGAAGGTGAGCAGGTTTTCGCCGTAGGTTGTGGTGATGTATTTCCAAAGATCCGGTTGCGCAACATCCAGCATAGCGCCAAAAGCACCGAGGGTATTGGAATTGGTACCATGAATAAATAACAGGAAAGATTTTGCGGATTCTTTAATAGGTACGCCAATTTTTTTTCTCATGCCGGCGTCCAGTAAGAAAAGGCCCGGCTGTGGCTGTACTTTATCTTCTACTTTTTGGGCTATTTCATGTACCGCATTACCCACAATGCTGCTTTTCTTTTTCTTGAAAAAATTAAAGACATTGATGGCTAAATCCTGCACAATGTTCCGGTCGGTATTTGCCTGCAAAGCAGTCGGCACTTCAAAGCCATCATCTTCTAAAGCCCTTTTGCCGGAAAGATTAAAGATCTCCTGGAACTCTGTTGCATTGCCGATCCAGGTGCTGCTGTCTTCAAATTGTATTTCAACAATATCGTCTTCGTTATGTACTTCAATTTCTTTGCGGGAAGTAATGCTCCGGGTATTGCTGACGGTAACTGATTTAACCAGTTCAAAGCCATCCGGCGAAGCTGTTTCTATAGCAATATCATTCTCACTTCCATTAATAATTAATTTACGGAGCATACAGTGTTTTTTTTGGTTGATAAAATGCTGAAGGGTAGATTTTTTTTGCAAGCAGAAACAGAGGAGGAACAAAATAACGAATTTATTCAGTTTGATCGCAAACAGAAAGGTTTTATTTAGAATAACTTATGCAGAAAATGGGCTGGTGTTTTCACACAAAAAATAACCGAAGTTTTTAAAACTTCGGTTATTTAATTTAGAAGGAATCAATATGAATATATCGTTTTATGCCTGGTAGATCTGGATCAGGTTGCCGCAATTGTCGTTAAAAACGGCAATGATCGCCTGTCCAGATTGTAAAGGGGCTACGCTGAAATTAACGCCCAAAGCGCTCATTCTTTCATACTCCTGCTGGATGTCGGCCACTTCAAAAGTAGTAGCAGGGATGCCCTGTTTAAATAATTCTTTTTGATAACTCGATGCAGCAGGATTACCGTTTGGTTCCAGCAGCAACTCAATATCATCAGGCGCTTCCGGCGATGCTACTGTTAGCCATTTAAAGTTGCCCATCGGTATATCCTGCTTTTTTACAAAACCCAATATGCTTGTATAGAATTGAAGCGCTTTTTCCTGATTGTCGACCATGATGGTGGTTTGCTTGAGTTTCATAACGTTACTTTTTATAGTGTAGCGAATACAAAACATTTGCCAATTGTGCGTACCGCAACTTGTGTAACGACGGTCGAAAAAGTTGCCATGAAAATATGCAGTAAAAGAGAGTGACACAACGATGTTCAACAGTATTCCAAAAGCTGGTTAACAAATCAACACCAACATTTAAAGCGGGATTTAAAAAATAAAAAACCATCAAGTTGTGTTGCTGTATCAGTTTGCACTTTTACAAAAACGAACCCGATGGTTTTGTGTTGCCCGATATCTTATAAAGATCATTTGCAACTTTTAGAAAACTCTTTTTGTTTCCAAATTTTCGTTCTCTTAATGTGGTATAAAGCTACTTTGCCAAAGCAGCGATCGCAAGTTTTTCTACATGTGGTTTTGCACCTCTTCGGCACATTGCAATGCACATTTTGTTGCGGAAATTATTTTTACCTGCTATAATTTGGCGCTTCTTTAGTGATCGCAATATCATGTGCATGGCTTTCTTTCATGCCGGCATTGGTAATTTTTATAAATGTTGCTTTCTGCAATGCCTTGATATTTTGAGCGCCGCAATAACCCATTCCAGCCCTTAACCCGCCGGTGTACTGGTGCACAATATCTTTTACCGGGCCTTTAAATGCAACCCTTCCTTCGATACCTTCCGGTACGAACTTTTTGATGTCATCCTCAGGGTCCTGGAAATAACGGTCGCTGCTGCCCTGTGCCATAGCGCCCAGTGAACCCATGCCACGGTACTGTTTAAACCTCCTTCCTTCGTAAATAATTGTTTCGCCCGGGCTTTCTTCGGTGCCGGCAAAAACGTTGCCCATCATCACGCAGGTAGCGCCTGCTGCCAGTGCTTTCACCATGTCGCCGGTGTAGCGAATACCGCCATCGCTGATGATACCAACGTTCTTATTTTTCAATGCTGCTGCGGCTTCCATTACGGCGGTGATCTGTGGTACACCTGTGCCGGCAACAATCCTGGTGGTACAAATAGAACCCGGGCCGATACCCACTTTCACAGCATCTGCACCGGCATCGGCCAATGCTTTTGCACCTGCACCGGTACCAACATTCCCAGCGATCACCTGAACTTTTTTGAAGTTTTTCTTTACTGCTTTTAAAGTATCAATCACACCTTTGGTATGGCCATGCGCACTGTCAAGGCATATCACATCAACACCCGCCTGGTACAATGCCGCAACCCTGTCCTGTGTATCTTTTGTAATACCAACACCGGCACCAACCAGCAACCTGCCAAAAGAATCTTTGATGGCGTGAGGATAGCTGGTGAGTTTTAAAATATCGCCAAAGGTTACAAGGCCGATCAACATGCCGGCTTTGTTAACCACCGGTAATTTTTCAATTTTATTTTTCTTGAAGATGATCTCCGCTTTCTTTAAATCAGTTCCTTCCGGTGCGGTAATCAGGTTTTCTTTAGTCATGATGGTGCTTACCTTATCCTTGTAATGCGTTTCAAAACGCAGGTCACGGTTGGTGAGGATGCCGACCAGTTTATGCTGCTCATTTACGATAGGGATGCCGCCGATTTTATTCTCCTTCATCAATCGCACCGCTTCGCCGATAGTGGCATCAGGACTTAATGTAACAGGATCCAATATCAACCCATTTTCACTTCTCTTTACTTTCCGTACCTGGTCGGCCTGCTTTTCAATACTCATGTTTTTGTGCAGGATACCAAGGCCTCCCTGTCTTGCCAAAGCGATTGCCAAAGAAGCTTCGGTCACTGTATCCATCGCTGCGCTGAGCATGGGTACATTTAACTGGATTGTTTTGGTAAGAAAGGCGCTGATGTCGACGTCCCGGGGCAATACTTCAGAGTATGCCGGCTGCAAAAGCACGTCATCAAATGTTAAGCCTTCTACGAAATTGTTGGTGGAGTTGTTGCTGCTGGAGTTATTTCTTATTGCCATAGGCAAAGATATGGGCAAAATAATTTTTAAAAAATTTCCTTTTTCGCAGAAGACTAACTATTTGATACAATAACAATTACCAAACCCTAAATCTCTAATCTCCCAAACTATTCATCCGCACAACATTTACTTAACATGCTGCTTAAAGTTAATATTAAACCTTTGTCAACTCAATGCATCTTACGGCCCGTACTTTTGCAATAGTTTAAAAATTTCTTTTTATGCCAGGGAAATACCAACCATTTTGCGCCATTGCCTTTTTCCTTTTCGGAAGCATTGTTTTGTTTTCTTTTAATGATAAAGAAGGTACCGTTTTTAAAATGCCTTATAAAGCGGCTGGCCTAACAGAGCGGCAGGCGGCTGCACATTTGCTGGATCGTTTTACCTACGGCGCAACACCAAAGCAAATTGATGAAGTAGTTAATAAAGGATTGGAGAAGTGGTTTTCAGAAGAACTGGATGGCAAGGCAAAAGAAGATTATTTGAATGACCGGTTGAAGGAATACGATGCATTGAACATGAGCAATACGCAGGTGCTGCAAAATTTTCCACGGGGGCCACAGGTATTGAGGCAGGCAATTGCCGAAGGTGTAGTATCAAAAGATTCCATAGATAAATCCAACAAGGCTGAGTACAAAGACAAAATTGCCGGTTACATGAAAGAAAAAGGTTACCGGCCTGAAAAGGAATTGTTGCGGCAGTTTATCAATCAAAAAATTTTATCGGCAGCTTACAGCAACAATCAACTGCACCAGGTATTAACAGATTTTTGGTTCAACCATTTCAATGTATCTGCAACCAAGAACGATTGTATACAATTTATACCGGCGTATGAAAGAGATGCTATAAGGCCAAATGTAACGGGAAAATTTTCAAATCTGCTGATGGCTACAGCACAATCTCCGGCCATGCTTTTTTACCTGGATAATTTTAACAGCAGCAGTACAAATGAAGACATGGAAAAACGCCGTCAAAAACTGCAGCAACGCATTGATCAACGCAAGGTAAATAATGAAGATGAAGACTCAACCGATATAAGTACGTTGAAGAAGATCGTACAAAATAAAAGCAACCAGGGTTTAAATGAAAATTATGCAAGAGAGGTGATGGAATTACATACGATGGGTGTTGAAGGCGGTTACACACAGGATGATGTAACGCAGGCTGCAAGGGTATTGACGGGCTGGACAGTTTACCCAATGGCTGATTATGGTCCTTCAAAAGCAATTAAAAAAGTAATTGAAAGGGTAGGAGAAGAAAACCTGGTTGCAAAAGGATTTGTACACAAAGGAGATTTTTTCTTTGCCATGAACAGGCATGATGCAAAAGAAAAAACAGTGTTGGGAAAAAACTTTGCGGCTGGTGGCGGGTATGAAGAAGGCGTGCAGTTATTGAATATGCTGGCTCATCATCCGTCTACAGCAAAATTTATTTGCCGCAAACTGGCAGTACGGTTTGTAAATGATGCCCCTGCTCAGTCGTTGATAGATAGAATGGTAAACAGTTTTACAAAGTCGGATGGGAATATTAAACAGGTGTTGATCACCATGGTGGCTTCTCCTGAATTTTGGCAGAAAGATGCATTGAGGGAAAAAACAAAATCGCCCTTTGAATTGGCCATCAGTACCGTCCGTTCATTGGATGCAACCATTGATGCACCATTTATGCTGTACCAGTGGATCGCTAAAATGGGACAAAAAATATATTACTACCAGGCGCCAACCGGTTTTCCTGATAAAGCGCAATATTGGATCAACACCGGTTCATTGTTGAACCGTATGAATTTTGGATTGGCATATGCCGGTCAAAAAATTCCAGGCATCAGTTTTAACCTCGCAGCCATTAATAATAACCACGAGCCGGAAAGTGCAACAGCAGCTCTCTCAACTTACTGCAAACTCATCATGCCGGAAAGGGATGTAACGGCAACGGTTAAACGCTTAACACCATTGATCAACGACCCGGCCATTCAGCAAAAAATAAATGATGCAGCAGGCAAAACGGTTGCCAATAATCAAGCTACAGAAATGAATGCAGCAGAAGCAACGGATGATGTTATGCAGGTAAGTAAAAAGGGTAGTAATAGTATAAGTGAAGAAAAGCTATCCAGTCAAATGCTCCGTAAAAAAGGCAAAGGGGCAGAGGTTGCAATGGCCAGTGCAACAGGCAATAACAGCATGCTGGCACAGGTTGTAGGTATCATCCTCGGCTCACCGGAATTTCAGAGAAGATAAGCCCCAAACCCCTGAAGGGGCTTTAAGGCAGTAGTTTTAAGAATACAAGTTTCATTATTTTTCAATTACCAGTTAACCAATTATCCATTCAAATATGTCTTCCCGAAAAGCATTTTTAAAACAAGCCGGACTTGCGTTATTCTCCATTGGAGTTGGTGGTGTGCCAACCTTTTTGGCGCAGGCTGCCGGCAGTAATAAAATAGTGCGTCCGTATAAAAAAAATAAGACGCTGGTATTTATTTTTCAACGGGGAGCAATGGACGGATTGATGGCGGTAACGCCATTCACCGATCCTTTTTTAAAAGCAGCCAGGCCAACTTTATTTATGGACGCTGCCACTACCGCAGCCGGCAAACCATTAATAGATTTGGATGGGAAATTTGGGCTGCACCCATCCATGTCGGCTTTTGAAAATTTGTTCAAAGAAAAAAGATTGGCCATTGTTCATGGCATGGGTTCACCCAATAACAGCCGAAGCCATTTTGATGCGCAGGATTACATGGAAAGTGGTACGCCGTTTAATAAAGGAACGGCAAGCGGCTGGCTTAACCGGGCGGTAGGTTTGCTTGGTCATGATGCCACGCCTTTTCGGGCAGTAAGCATTACTTCAGCCATGCCCCGATCATTTTACGGTGATAACGAAACCATTGCCATCAGTAATTTAAAAGACTTCGCCATCCAGTTAAAAGGAAATGCTGCCGGTGCCAATTTTGCAGCAAAAAGCTTTGAAGATTTATATGATCAAACCAGTTCTTCTTTATTGAATAAAACAGGAAAAGAAAGTTTTGATGCGGTAAAGATGTTGCAGAAGGAAGATGTAAAAAACTACCAGCCTGCTAACGGTGCCAGCTATCCTAACAGTGCATTAGGAAATTCATTGAAGCAGATTGCACAGTTGATAAAAATGGATGTAGGACTGGAAGTGGCATTTGCCGAAAGTAGTGGCTGGGATACGCACTTTAACCAGGGAACAGCCAATGGTATTTTTGCCAGGAACGTTGCCGACCTTAGTAACAGCATTACAGCTTTCTGGAAAGATATGGAAGCCATGCAGGATGATGTTACAGTTATGACCAGCACTGAGTTTGGCCGTACCGTTAAACAAAATGGCAGTGGTGGTACCGATCATGGAAGGGCAAGCTGCGCTTTCATTTTGGGCAATGATGTAAACGGTGGTAAAGTGCATGGTAATGTGCAACCATTATCGGTAGAAAATTTGGCCGATGGCCGAGACCTTGCTGTAACCACCGATTTCAGGAGCATATTCAGTGAAGTGGCCGATGCACATTTGAATATCAGGGATGATAAAAAGTTATTCCCGGATTGGAGCGGATCAAAGATTGGCGTAATGAAATGATATAGTGTTGATTGGTAAAGCAATTGCTGGTGAATCTACTTCACCAGCTTTTTTTTAATGGCTGTTTTTATTTTAAGCCAAGATTTTTTTAGTATGACATTACAGGATGCAACTGCATTAATAGCAAACGACCGGTTGAATGGCAATGTGCCGCAACAATGGGCAGACCTTGGTTGTGGCAAAGGATTGTTCAGTCATGCTTTAT
>CAXTPJ010000022.1:0-12559 GCA_964245855.1 uncultured Ferruginibacter sp.
ATTGAATTTGTAGCAATGCAATTAGCCAAATCTTTTTTTCGATTGATCCGGTGGCCCAACCTGGTATTCATTGTATTAACGCAAGTCCTTTTCTATTACTGCGTTATCCTCCCGTCTTTACCGGTTCAATATTACCAGTTGCCAAATAAACTAACTAACCCCGTTTTTGCATTGTTGGTATTGGCTTCTGTTTTAATTGCTGCTGCAGGTTACATTATCAACGATTACTTTGATGTAAACATTGACCAGGTTAACAAACCCGGTAAAGTAGTTATCGAAAAAGTGATCAGTCGCCGCTGGGCCATTTTATTGCATTTTCTCATCAGTACAATTGGCGTTGCCATCAGTTTATATGTTTCGCTGCAAACTACCTACATTGTTGTGGTGGCCAATATAGGCTGCACGCTGCTGCTCTGGTTTTATTCCACCACTTTTAAAAGAAAGCTTCTGTCAGGCAACATCATTATTTCAGCACTCACAGCATGGACGATCATTGTATTGTATTTTGCCACCAACACCGTTTATCTTAATACGTTGAGCCAGCCAATAGAAATTGTACTGGCCATGAAACGTATTTTTAAATTTGCAGCCCTTTATGCTGGGTTTGCATTCATTATTTCATTGATTAGAGAAGTAGTAAAAGATATTGAAGACAAGGAAGGCGACGAAAAATACAATTGTAAAACCATGCCTATTGAATGGGGCATTCCGGCTGCAAAAGTATTTGCCGGTGTATGGCTGGTGGTGCTGGGCGGGGCCATTGCCATTGTTGTTTTTTACATGCTGTTGTCAGGCTGGTGGCTTACTGCTTTTTATTGTTTGGTATTGCTGGTGGTGCCGGTTGGCTGGATATTAAAAAAATTATACCAGGCGCAGGCCGCACCAGATTATCATACCATCAGCAGTAAAATAAAACTGATTATGCTGGTGGGCATTCTTTCCATGGCATTATTAAAATTTTACCTCTAATTATTTTTCATGAGTAATATTCAGCCCATCATCCTGGCATCGCAATCTCCCCGCCGCAAGCAATTATTGGAATGGGCAGAAGTGCCTTTTGAAATTATTATCCAGGAAACAGACGAATCCTATCCAAAGGAATTGCCGGTAGAAGAAGTAGCGGTTCACATTGCCCGAAACAAAGCCCTGGCAGTAAAGGAATTGGTAAAAGATGGACCAGCATCTGATAAAACTATACTGGCTGCTGATACCATTGTTGTGTTGGAAAATGAAGTGATTGGTAAGCCAAAAGACAGGGAAGATGCCATCAATATCTTAACCGAATTAAGCGGACAACAACACCGGGTTATTACTGGTGTAGTGATATTGTCGGATGATAATGAAACTGCTTTTGCAGATATTACTGAAGTAGCATTTCACCCGCTTACGCAAGAGCAACTTATTTTTTATGTAGATAAATACAAGCCATACGATAAAGCCGGCGCCTACGCCATACAGGAATGGATCGGTGTGGTAGGCATCAAATCAGTAAAGGGTGACTTTTACAATGTAATGGGCCTGCCGGTAAGCAGGGTAGTGCAGGCTTTGCAAAATATGGCAGCTCAGCTTAATCGAAACATTTTATAAAATAATTGAAATTGGCAAGCAGGCAGGGCATTATTGCTTTGCCTCTTCGCTTCTTTGCGTGAAAAAAATCCAAAAAGAAAAAAACGTTTCCACACCGGTAAAACCTCCTCTTAATTTTATCAATTGAATCTTAGCTTGGCTGCATAAAAAAGCTGAGGTATGAATGAAAGGCTGCTCCAATACATCTGGCAATTCCAGTATTTTAATCTCAACGAATTATTTACCGAAAGTGATGAGGCAATTGAAATCTTATATGCCGGAAGATACAATACTAACCAGGGGCCTGATTTTTTAGATGCCAAAATAATTATTGGAGATACTACCTGGGCAGGAAATGTAGAGTTGCATGTAAAATCTTCCGATTGGGAAAGCCACCGGCACAGCAGTGACATCAATTACAGGAACATCATTTTACATGTTGTTTGGAAAGATGATGTAACACTCGATTTTCCTTTTCCTGTATTGGAACTGCAAAGCAGGGTGCCCAAACTGTTATTGAAAAAGTACCACGACCTGATGCAGTCCCCGGCTTTTATTGCCTGCGAAAAAAGCATATACCAACTCGATGATTTTACCTGGAACAACTGGAAAGAGAGGATACTGATAGAACGGCTGATTGAAAAATCGCAGGTGGTAAAAGATTACCTGCAGCAAAATAACAATCATTGGGAAGAAACTTTTTGGTGGCTGCTGGCAAAGAACTTTGGCATTAAAGTTAATAGCGAAGCATTTGAAAAGATAGCCATGTCATTGCCCTTGTCAATCCTGTCAAAACATAAAAACCAAATTCACCAGGTAGAGGCGTTGTTATTCGGACAGGCGGGTTTGTTATCAGGCGATTTTAAAGATGGTTACAGCCGCCTGTTGCAAAAAGAATATTTGTTCCTGCAAAAAAAATACAAGTTGATGCCGGTAAAGATCCAGTTACATTTTTTGCGGATGCGTCCATCGAATTTCCCAACGATCCGGTTGGCACAATTGGCCATGTTGCTGCATAGAAGCGTTCGCTTATTTTCAAAAATTATAGAAACAGAAAAACTTGCAGAAGTAAAACAACTGCTCGCAGTAAGCGCCAACGATTACTGGCATTACCATTATTTACTCGATGAAGAAAGTATTTTTAAAGAAAAGAAACTGGGTAGTCAGATGATGGAGAATATTTTGATCAACAGCATTATTCCCATTCTTTTTGTACATGGACAATACCTTGATGAAAGCAAGTACAAAGACAAAGCCCTTCGCTGGCTGGAAGAAACGGCCGCAGAAAAGAATAACCTCACCAAAGGTTTCGCCGGCATCGGCATTAAAATAAAAAATGCCTTCGATTCGCAGGCGCTCATCCAGCTAAGAAACAGCTATTGCAGCCAAAGGCGCTGCCTGGAATGTGCGATTGGGAATAAAATATTGAAAACCAAAGTTTAGTACACCGATTTAAAAGCTGTTTGAGTTAATTGAATATTTTGAGTTGTAAGAAAAAGCTTAATAAAGAACAACAGTTCAAGAGTATTATTCTTTATATTCCCCAAAAGGAAAAAATAACAAAATCATATTTGCCAATAAAATTCATTAGCATTCCTGAAGTCAATGCCAAAAATCAAATTAATAACTCAAACAGTTTTTAATAAAGTTGAAAGCGTCTTAATCAAAGCCCACAAATCTTAAATCACAAATCTTAAATCTTAAATCAAAAATCATACATCAAAAATCATACATCATACATTATACATCTATTGGTACACCGCATTCACCTCCACATCTGGATGCAAACTTTTTATCACCGGGCAGCTATCACCTATCCTTTGTAAAATGATCCTGTCTTTTTCTTCCAAAACCAAACCCGCAGGATAAGTGATCACCACATCAATTTTGCCAATCCTTCTTGGTTCGCTGATCATGTGTTTGGTAACTGCTACCGTAGTGCCGGTGAGGTCTATCCCGCTGTCGGCCGTTTTAATTGCCATGGTGGTGATCATGCAGGTGCCAAGTGCTGTACATACCAGGTCGGTAGGCGAAAACCTTTCGCCTTTACCTTTGTTATCAGTCGGTGCATCGGTTTCTATGGCAGTGCCGCTTTGTAAATGGGTAGCGTTACACCTTAAATTTCCTTCATAAAGAATGGTAGCTGTCATTGTACTATTTTTGCATAAATTTACTGAAGTAAAAAGTTATCGATGCGTAAAATAATGTGCTTTTGCCTTGTATTAATTGTGTCTGTGTCTGCAATGGCGCAAAAAACAAAGCAGGATAAAAAAGAAGAACGTAAACAAAGGATCGGTGCCCTTATTAAACAGGAAGAGGAAGGCGTGATCGCATACCGTAAACACAGCCTGTTCGGCCTCAAACTTACCAACGATGGGGACGGTGCATTTTCCGAATTCGGAAGGGCGCAATCCATAAAAAAATCGCTCCTTTTCCAGATAGACCTTGCTGAACGCAAACACCAGAAAGAAGACAAACAAACCAATCCTTACATACCAACATCCCCGTTTATATTTGGAAAGATCAATTTCTTTTACCCTTTTAAATTGGGGGTGCAGCAACAGATTCTGTTGGGCAACAAATCAAACAAAAATGGGGTGGCAGTGTCAGCCAATTTTGGTGGAGGTATTACCATCGGTTTTTTAAGGCCTTATTATCTTGATATCAACGACAGCGCAACCGGTAACAGGAGGTCCATTAAATATGACAGTCCTGACAGCACTATTTTTACATCGGCCGATCAGTTGAAAAGCCTTTCTGTATCATCCAGTGGTTTTGGCAAAGGATGGGGCGACATGAAAATTACACCGGGATTTTATGCAAAAGGAGCTTTGCGTTTCGATTATGGCCGGTACAACGAAATTGTGAGCGCTATCGAAGTGGGTATAACAGCAGAATACTACACTAAAAAAATACCCCAATTGATATTTACCGCACCCAAAGCATATTTCTTTAATGCATTTGTAGCATTGGAATTTGGCAAGAGAAAGTAGCAATTTTATACAGGGTTTTACAAAACCTCAATATCCAAAAGCAAGAGAATAATGATAGAATTACCAGTAATAGATGGCGTAGTGGAACAGCCGGTTGTTCCGGCAAATAAAAAACCCAACTGGCTCCGTGTTAAGTTGCCGATTGGCGAAGAATATAAACATGTTCGTGGCCTGGTTGATACACATAAACTGCATACCATCTGTGAAAGTGGTAATTGTCCTAATATGGGCGAATGCTGGGGAGAAGGTACGGCAACTTTTATGATCCTGGGCAATATCTGTACCCGCAGTTGCGGCTTTTGCGCGGTAGCCACCGGCAGGCCCGACCCTGTTGATTGGAACGAACCACAACGGGTAGCAGAAGCGATCCATTTAATGAAAGTAAAACATGCGGTGATCACTTCTGTTGACAGGGATGAATTAAAAGACCAGGGAAGCATCATCTGGTACAATACCATTAAAGCAATAAAAGCCTTAAATCCTAACACTACTTTAGAAACGCTGATACCCGATTTTAAAGCTGACGCAGACTGCATTCAACGGGTAGTAGAAGCAGCGCCGGAAGTGGTATCACACAATATTGAAACAGTTGAAAGGCTCACCAAACAGGTAAGGATACAGGCTAAATACTGGCGTAGCATGGAAACCCTGCGTACATTAAAACGGGGCGGTATGCGTACCAAAAGCGGTATCATGCTGGGCCTGGGCGAAACAAAAGAAGAAGTGGTGCAAACCATGCAGGACCTTCGGGACAGCGAAGTAGATGTGATCACCATTGGCCAGTACCTGCAGCCAAGCAGGAAACATTTGCAGGTGCAACGTTTTGTTCATCCTGATGAATTCAAAGAGTTAAGGAACATCGGTTATGAAATGGGTTTTGATTATGTAGAAAGTGGCCCGTTGGTACGGTCTTCTTACCACAGCGACAAGCATGTAATAGCAGGTTGGGGAAGAAAAAAATGGGAAGAAGAAATGGTATTGGTATAATTAAAATATAAACTGATTTAAAAAGAGGCTGACTCATACTGTTGAGTTGGCCTCTTTTAATTTTTGCACAGGATGCCCTGCGGAAGTTGCTGATATATAACAACACAATCTGCCATTTGCTAAACAGCTCCGGTTTCCCAAAATGGCATTTTCATTCCTAACATTGGAAAAAGGGAAATTTCTCAAGCGTGTTTGTATATATAAAATTGCATTGGCATAGAATTATAAGAATAAACTTGTAAGAATTTTATGACAAAATATTTTGAATAATATGGATACATCCGGATGATTATTTAAATGAAATCCTTGCTGTTTCTATGTTTTTGTATATTTTTACAGCTAATGTATTAAACTTAGTTTATCCTTTAATCCCTGTTTAATATATAAATGTGTACGAAATACACATTTCATGTTTGCGATATGAAACAATTTTACTCCATCATTTACAATGTTGTTAATGAAATGCAGCCACTTGCTGGTACCCATATCATCCCTCGCTTCTGCAAACAATATTCGCTTGGTTGTATAACCTTTAAAACCATTTTCATTTTTTTTATTTGCCTTTCTTCTTTTAATGCTGCTGCTCAGCTATCGGTAACTTATACACAACAAACAGGTAATTATTACAGTGTTTTTAATTCCGGCACATCAGGTTCCTATAACCAGGGTGCTTTTCAATTAGGCATGTATGCTCATGGAGCTGCTCCGAAGCAAACCGTGGCCTGGCGGAAATTCCGTACCGATGCTTCCGGATCTTCCACCGGTAACAGGGCGATGCAAATAGGTGACCAGTTTACCATAACCTTATCTGCCACCAGGGCTTATGGAAAAATCGGCTTTGCTTTACTGGCTTCTCCTGCCACGGGTTCTTTTGCTAACCGGGAAAGTAATTATGCATTATCTGTTAACCTTGATGGACCTACTTATGCAGGAGTTGGCACCTGGGGTGTTTGGTACCTTAAATATGCCGGGGGGGCAACTGCCCCATCAAGCTTTGGAGGGTTACAAACAACTTATAAAAACTTCACTTTTATTCTTACGCTTACAGCCAACGACAGGATGAATGTTACCATGACCGATGGCAGCAATACCAGTAATTTTTACGATATACAATTAAATACCAGTAATCCAATAACAGATTACAGTGTTTACCTGGAAGATGATTATGATGGGGACCAAAACCGTGATATTTATTGGGGATTGGGAGCTGTAGGCCAGCAACATTTACTAACCAATACAGGATTTTCAACTATTGGCCAAAGCAATAATTCATTTACAGTTTCTTCTGTTATCAATAACGGGCTGGATGCAAATAGCGCTACCTCCAATCTACTCAATAATAACCTGGTAAAGTCCGGTAGCGGAAATTTAATTCTTGGCAGCACTAACACCTACCGGGGTACTACTACTATAAATAACGGAGCGCTGGTTGTTGCTTCACTTGCCAATGGCGGGCTTGCAAGTTCTATCGGACAATCTTCCAGCGCTTCGGCTAATGTGGTTTTAAATGGTGGCATACTTCAGTATAATGGAACTACTACATCAACAGACAGGGGGCTTACATTAAGTGCCGGAATTACCGGCACCATACATATTTTATCAGTAGCAACTACCTTAACCATTAGTGGCAATATAGCCAATACCAACGGCGCTTTAACAAAGGCCGGATCAGGCTCATTGATATTGTCGGGCAACAACTTGTTTACCGGCGGAATAAATGTAAATGCCGGAAGCCTGGTTGCAGGTAGTACGGGAGCATTTAATTCATCTGTGGCGAACGCTGTTTCTGTAAATGGAGGTACGCTTTCTATCAATGGCTTTAATACTACCATTGGTGCTTTATCAGGTACTTCGGGTACGGTAAACAACGGCAATACCGGGGCCGCTATTTTAACTGTTAATACGTCATCTGTTACTGATTTTGCAGGGAATATGACTGATGGTATTATTGGGGGAAGTTTGGCCTTGGTTAAAAATGGTACCGGAACAATATCCTTATCAGGTGTAAACAACTACACAGGCATTACTACGTTGGCTGCAGGAACGGTCACTATCAATTCAGCCGCCGGTCTTTCACAAAATAGCGATTTGCATTTTACAGGAGGAAATTTAAGTATTGGGACAGTTACTTCAGGGGCAGTTTTAAATGCAGGTAAAATTAATTTTCAAAACAATGCAAATGTCGATTTAGGATCAGGCAGCACCAGTTTTACGCTCAACTTTGCTAACAGCAGTGCCGAGGCATGGAGCAGTGCAGCTACAATCACTATTTATAACTGGACACCATCGGCAGGTAAAATAATAAATATTGCAGGTGCCGGACTTACTGCTGCACAATTGGCCAGAATAAATTTTGATAATTATGGGTTTGGCGCCAAGCTGGTGGGCAATGAATTAAGGCCTTACCTGCTGTATATTACCAAAGCTTCCGGTACCGGTAACTACACAACCGCAACATCCTGGTTGCTCAATGACATGCCCTTGTTGAATGATGGAACAGAATCCATTTATATACAGCCTGGTTTTTCATTGTATATGACAGTTTCTTTACCAGCTATCAGGCTTATGAGGGCAGAGGTAGGCGGGATATTGGTAATGAACACCGGGGGAAATATCACTATTTATCCCGGAGGTGATTTCAGGATAGCCGGAAGCGTTAGTATGACCGCTTCCAGTGTTATCAACATGTCTGCAGGCATCAGTATGATAGCTCAAAGCGCTTCAGCAAATTTTTCTCCGGCCGGTATTTTGAATTTTTTAGGGGCTTTCAGTATCAACAGTAATGCCCCCAATGCCGTTTTATTACCCAATGTAAATTTAAATGCATCAGTAGATTTCGGACAAAACAGTACGATCCAAAGTGGCTCATCTTTAACCATATTAGCGGGAGGATTTGTCAATAATAATGCACCGTTCTATGATATAGGCGCCAACCTGGTGTATAATACAGGGGGTAATTATAACCGCAGTACAGAATGGAGCAGTAGTTCAGGAAGAGGTTATCCATATAACGTAAGGGTTGCCTCTACAACTTTATTTAATCTTAGTAATGGAACCCCGGGAATTGCCAGGCAGATAGCAGGATCACTAACTGTTGATGCAGGCAGGGTTTTCACCATGCAGGAAGGTGCAGGAATGTATGCGCCGCTTATTGTATTGGGCAATGTAGATGTAGAGGGCGAATTGAGGTTAGGCAATGCCATTGGAGGCGACATAAAAGTAGGTGGCCATTACACAGTAGGTGCAACGGGTAATGTGATGAATAACAGCAGGGCTGTTTTTTTTACAGGTACTGCAGATCAGCTTATAACCAAAATGGGTGGAGGGATTATTTATTTTGATTTTATCGTGGTAAACAAACCAACTGGCATTGTAAAAATGGCTTCCAGTACAAATGCCTACCTTATCTCTCTTGTAAACAATGATCCTTCTGCAAGGGTATTACAATTAGTAAGTGGCGATATTGATATGAATGGAGGGATTATGACACTTCAGGGTGATTATGAAAATTCACTTAATATTTATGTAGACGGGGGCAGTGCCAGAAAGATATTTACCAGCACTGGTTTTGGAGAATTCAGGATTACCGGTTCCAGTACGGTAGGCGTAGCCAAACTAAGTGTAACCGCAGGGGCGCCGGGAAGTAAATTGTTGTTTGATAACAATGTACTGGTAACAACAAATGTTGGGGTAAACTTTGGTGCCGCCGGTATTACTACCATCAATGCACAATTAAGGATTGATCAAAATGGCTACGTACTTACCAATTCACCGGATTATGGTCCGTCTGCTACACTCATTTATAACAATGGTGCGGGTGGTTACAAACGCAACATGGAATGGAATACTTATATACCCGGTGTTACAGGTGCCGGTTACCCGAATAATGTTGTAGTGCAAAACAATACAGCAGTTGATTTAAATTCAACAGATTTTCCTGCAACCTTTCCTTTGGGTTGTTCAGGTAAATTCACCATTATGTCAGGCTCTTCTGTAACTACCGGCGCCATGGCTTATCCATTGCTGATCGGGGAAAATATCGATATTGACGGTACACTTACTTTATCTACAGATACACTTGGCGATTTAAGTATTGGTGGTGTTTGGAACAGGACAGGTACCTTTATCCAGAACAACCGCATGGTAATATTCGACAGTACGAATGATGCTTCTATTAAAGGTTTGGGTGGGCAGGTATTCAGCAGATTAACGATCAATAAAAAATCCCCTGCTGCTTCTATTTCAATAGATTCTACTGTTTTTATTACCAATGAGTTGTTTCTACAAAGAGGTAGTGTTACTTTAAACAGGGATATTGTGCTTTTATCAGACAATGTACGGACAGCAAGGATTGGTGAAACAATGCAACCGGGTGATATCAGCATTCATTATAACGATGGCAAATTTAATATTCATCGTTTTTTACCATTGCAAAATACTTCAGCTTCCAGGAGGTGGCGATTGCTGTCCCCTCCTGTAAAAAGCAATAACGCACCCACTATTAATGCTTCCTGGCAAGAAGGCCAAACATCTTTAAACCGGCTGTCGCCTGTAAATGCATTTCCTGGTTTTGGAACTCCGATCACCAAAATGACCAGTGCAATAAATGGCTTTGACCAGGGTTCTACCATTAATCCATCTATTTATTCTTATAACACCATCACGAATGGCTGGGAAGCGCCCGCTGCAACCAATACCGGAAAAATTACTGATCAACCCGGCTACATGTTATTTGTAAGGGGCGACAGAAGTATTGTTGTAAGCAGCAGTGCTGTTCCGGGTGTATCAACAACTTTACGAACCCGTGGTGAAGTAAATATTGGCGATGTAAACGTTAAATTAAACCCTTCGGGTTTCCAGGTAGTGGGCAATCCCTATGCAAGTGCCATTGGCTTCAATAATGTGGTCTTTAACAATGTTTCACCGGCATCTACTGCCGGTAAGTCTTTCTACTTATGGGATCCAAAACTGGGTGGCGAAAATAATGTTGGTGGCTGGGTTACTTTTACCAGTTTAGGAAACGGTACATACGCCGTTTCTGGAAACATAAGCGGCTATAGTAATACCGGTATCATTGAGTCCGGCGCTGCTATGTTATTACCTGTATCAGGCGGAGATTTTCTTTTTCAGGAAAAGGCGAAAATTGCTGCAAGCAGTACCCTGGGAATTGCCAGCAGGCCGGTAAGTAACCTCGAATTTTTTAGCTGTGAATTATTTTCTATTAATGGGCAAGTTGTCCGTATGACAGATGGCGTTGTTTCTGTTGGCCATCCTGATTTTGATGATAGGGTTACAGACAAAGACGCTTATAAACTAATATCATTCAGCAGTACTGAAAAAATAAGCATAGCAAAAAATGGGCAAAAATTATCAATCGAATTAAAAAAGAGAATTTCAGCGGGAGATACAATTTTCTATCAACTTACTAAGCTGAGTCCCAAAAATTACCAATTATATTTTAAAGGGCAACATATCGATAATACGCTTGTAGGTTTTATACAGGATAAATACCTGCAAACAGAACAGGCAATCAATGCGGCGGATACCAGTACATTTCGTTTTGCCGTAACTGCGGATACGCTGTCATCGGCACCAGATCGTTTTAGGGTTGTTTTTAAACCGGCGGTAAAATATGGAGGGATTAAAGCAACGGCAATTAATAATGATATTGCTGTTAACTGGAAGGTAAGCAGTGAGTTTATGATGGATAAATACGAACTCGAACGATCAAAGGACGGTGTAGTTTTTGAAACAGTAGCTATACAGTTATCTAAAGGAAACAGTAATAATCCTGTTGTTTACAATTGGATAGATAAGTCACTCGACCCAGCGGTTTACTTTTACAGGGTTAAGGGCATTGCTCAATTTGGCGGAGTTGTGCACAGTGAAATTATAACGGCTAATATATACCATTCTTCAACAGTGGTATATGTATTTCCCAATCCTGTTACAGATAATAATGCCCAACTGTACATGGCTTCAGAAAAACCTGGCATTTATGGCATTAGGTTGTTTAATAGTAATGGCCAGCTACTGTTAAAAACTTCCATTAATCATAAAGATGGTGTTGCTGCTGAAAACATAAAATTACCGGCAACACTTTTAAAAGGCGCTTATCAATTAGAACTTACTGATAATAAAAAACAACGCACTATTACAGGCGTTGTAATTCAATAAAATAAATAGACAGGAACTGAATAGAAATACAGGCTATAAAACACCCTCATCAAACATTATACACTCTTCCAATCTCAATCAACTCTGCAATGTTATTCACTTTCAGTTTTTTGAAAAGCCTTGCTTTATAAGTTCCTACAGTGGAAATGCTAATGCTATGCGATGCAGCTATCTCACTAACAGAACTTCCCCTTATCAAAGAAGAAGCAATGTCAAGTTCCCTGGTGCTGAGTGTTTGAAAAGGATTGTCTTTGCCTTTGGCTCCAATTTGATCAGCCAGCATATCAGCAAGGCCTTCACTGATGTAGCGCCGGTTGTTCAATACAAGGTCAACCGCTTTTACCAATTCGTTCAACTCAGAATTTTTTGAAACAAAACCCATGGCACCGGCTTTTAAAAAGCGCTTGGCGTAAATATTTTCGGCGCTCATGGAAAAAATCAACACCCTGGTATCCGGGTAACTGTTCTTAAAATATTCCACCAGTGAAATGGTATCGAAGTCAGGCATCTGTACATCCATAATTACCAGGTCGAAAGTTTGCTTCTTTAATTGCTCCAGCACAACTTTTTCATTGCCTGCTTCCACTACCAGGCATGGATTGTAGAGATCATGCAATACGTTTTTTACGCCGGACCTTACGACTTCATGGTCGTCAATAAGTAAAAAGTGTTTCATTGATGTAAGTTTAGGGTTTAGGGAAATATCTATGCAATCACAAAGTTGCGGGGAAACTAGTGGGACATTATGAGATATTTTCAATTATGGCAAATAAAAGGTACAACTTCTATTTTGAAATTTCAATACCCCAAATGTGTAATAGCGTTATTTATAAACT
>CAXTPJ010000023.1:0-12430 GCA_964245855.1 uncultured Ferruginibacter sp.
CATACATTGCTTACCACCAGGTTAAAAAGATACATGTTATCACTTGCATCATTTCCATACCAGTAACCAGAAGTAATGGAGAAGGCTCCCGCTAATACAGTGTATGGAAAAGAAGCACTGCTGATATATCCCAATTTATCGATCGTTCCCGTAACACTTGTAACCAGTAAACGATATGTACCCGGCGTGGCTATTGACAGGTTAAGCGGTACAGTGATCGCTGTAGTTTCTCCACCGGTCAATGTATCTGTTGTTACGGATGCGACAACAGCACCCCCGGTAGTTTGAGCCTGGATAGTAAGCGTACCTTTACCGGAGAACGGAATTTTAGCAGACAGAATAGTAATATTGGGGGCAGTCGTTTTAAATACTATGCCGTGACTGCCTGTGCTGCTGCCATTGTTGGTACCGCCGGAATAGGTAGCCCCCACTGTTGTGTTAGTGGCCCCATTATTAGCACCAACATAAAAGTTAGTAGTAGCGCTCAATTCAGGAGTAGTAAAACCTGGCCCTGTGCCAATGCTGGTACCACCGGTTGAAGAAGTGTACCAGCTTAATGTAGAACCGGCGGATCCTGTTGCCTGTAAATTGACCGTACCAACGCCGCATCTTGTAGCAGGCGTTGTGCCGGTAATAGAATAGTTACCTGCACTGAAACTCACCACATTGGAATAAGCATTGCCCAAAGCGGTACAAAATACCCTGAGCCGGTAATATGTTTTAATGGTTACTGTACCCGTATTTGCCATAGCGGGATTTGTTCCGGATGCCAGGTTGAAGGTATTGGCCGGCACGGCAAAACTATCAGTAGAGTATTGCCATTGATAGCTAAGTCCAGCCCCGGCTACAGAATAATCGGTAGCGCTTAATGTGGTAGAACCACTGCCACCACATACAGAAGACAGCGCTATTGAAGCCGTTCCTCCAAAATTACAAGGCGGTGTTACTTTAAGGGAATAATCATCTAAGCCAAGGTAGAGTGGCGCACTGGTAGATGATACCCTTGTTGCAAAATAATAAGTACCTGTTGATGATGGAACAAAAGTATATGTTTTTAATGTGTAAGCCGAAGTAGTAGTCGTTGCTGCAGCTACAAAGTTACCCATAGTGGTAGCGCCGGTTGCACTTTGAGAGGTGTTGTACAATACATCTCCTGTCCAGCCTGCATAAGTATCGCCAACCCATTTAAAGCTATAATCGTAACTAACGCCGGCGGTTAGTTGAAAACCCGGCGTCCAGAGATGGCTTGCAGTTGTATTGCTCCAGGCAATCGTTACATAATTGGGTGTGGAGTTGGGATCATTGAATGATGTATAGGAGGCATCTGATGTATAGAAAGGCTTTGTTCCGGAAACATTTAACCAACAGGGCGGCAGGAGGGCTGAGCCTATTGTGCTGAGTCCATCAAAATTTTCTTTCCACGGTAAACTTGTTATTGCTGCGCAGGGCGTTGTAAAAGCACTGGCTGTTTTTTTATTGGTACCGCAACTGGCATTAGGGCCACGCAACCGGATATCATACGAAGTGCCGGGACTTAACCCATTTAATATATACGGACTTGCAGTTGGTGCAGGTGAAGCGGTTACCCAATTGCCAGAACCTGCCACACTGTACTGCAATACATACGATGTAGCACCGGTAACAGTAGAAAAATTGATGGTTGCTGAAGAACTGCTGCTGGCCGTACCTGTTAAAGAAGTTGTTTGATCTGTACAGGTAAGGGCATTACTGGTTAAAGGATTTGCATTTAAATAAAAAGGAGCCCCAATGCAGGTATTGTTGTAAGAAAAAATGTAATAGTAATACCTGGTATTAGGCGACAACGCAGTTTCAGAAAAACTGAGCGCCGTTCCATTGGTAATAACGTTATAACTTCCTGATGGCAGTGCGTAAGAAGTCCCTATCGAATAATTGGTTCCGTTTACCAATACAGGATTGGTACTGCTGGTGCTTCTTAATGTTATATATCCGCTGGGGGCAGGACTGGCATTGGTAAAAGATGCACCAAGGCCGGTAGAAGATACATTTGTTAAATTAAGCGCCGCAGGCTGATCAACAGGAGTGGTGCAGGGCAATGGTGCATATACCAATAAATTATCCAAAGCACAATTATCGCCCAGCCTTGAAGTAAAGAGGAAACCAACATACATAGTTGAAACATTTCCCGCTCCGGCAGGCAAAGTTATATCGTACACTGTCCAGCCATTGGTGCCGGTCAATACACGGTTAATGGTTTGTACATCAATCCATGTTGTGCCATTCAATGAATATTGCAACTTCACGCCTTCATCCGCATAGCCTGCGGTTGTGAATGCACTGTTATCATGGAACCAATAAAATTTTGCATTTACCGTTGCTGAACCTGTTGTATTAAGTGGTGCAGAAACTAACCTGGTTTGATTACCACTTGTTATGTTATAACTGTTCCAGTAAACATAATCAGCTCCCTCCTGTGGTGTGATGGTTGGGTTTAAGGACGAAGCAACGAATTGCACTGAGGAAGTATTGGTTACATATTGTTGGGACCAGCAGGAAGGTATAGTAGTTGAATTGAATAACTGTGTGTAAGGAATGGCCGTGCTAACGCATGGTGTAGTAAAAGTTGTGCTCCCTACCCATGCGCTCTTATTTCCGGATCCACAATTGCCCCTTACCCAAAAATAATACAGCGTATTGGCTGTTAAAGATGTAAGATTTGCTGTTGTAACTCCTGCCGCCGTAGTACCGGTTGCAGCCGTTGCTGCTACCGGCGTTGTTGCACTCTGGTTCACATAATATTCGTAACCACTTGCCGGAGCAACACTTGCTGCTGTCCAGGAAATAGTTGCAGTCGTTGTTTGCAAAGCAGAAGAAGTTAGTGCAGACGGAACGCCAGCCATACATACAGGAGGAGTCCACCTGTACAATTGCCCTGCGGCAGGTTTAACTGCATTACTTAAAGTACAAGTGGAAGTATTTACCGTACCCGCAGTTGTAGCAGACCAATTAGCTGTAGTTGAACGGTTATTAAAATCCGTATTGGTTGCTCCTTTTAAACCAATCTGCCCCAGGTCGTTTGTACCTGCCGAAGCAGCCATTCCAACAGTAACAGTATTGTAATACACTTCAATTGCATTGGTGGTTTCATACAATTTAACCTGGAAATCTATGTCATCAGCTACACTGTACCTTTTCCTGCCAGACCATTGTACTGTAAAAACCCTGTTTGGAGTTGTACCGGTAGTAGCTGTTACCACACCTGTTGAAATAGTGATGGTGCTGCCTGCGGCTGTACCTGTTGCCGTACTGCTCATTGTAATTGTTGTTCCTGAAACTGCAGTAATATAGGTTCCGGTTGGTATATTGGTTCCTGTTATGCCCATTCCCGGCCGCACTTTGGTTGTTGTAAAATTTGTTCCCGAAACGCTGGTTAACGTGTTGGACAAATTAGTTGTGCTGCCCGTGATGGCAAAGGTGGCTATATAGGTAAGATCAAAATTTAGAGGAGAAATGATGTTTCCTGTACCTGCTGTAGAAGTAGAAATGATTTGACCGTTATTGTTTGATATAGAAACATATCCGGAACCCGAACCGTAAGGACCAGCAGTTGTACCTGTTTGTAAAAAACCATTGGACATTACTTGAACAGTAGTGTAGCCTGTTCCATTGTAATTGAAAGAAAAGGGAATGGGAACAGCGCTAACACCATCATCCGCTTCTGCTGTTCCGCTGGTTCCAGGATACCTCGTCCCACCACTGCCCAAAGGAGTATATGTTGATGAAGCCTGTGTAAATGTATACGATGATACCTGGGCCAACAATTGCCCACTAACCATAACAAAAAACATCAACAAACAAAAACCTATGCTGCAGCTAAACCTCCTTAAATAGGCAACGTACAAATATCTCATGCAATACAGTTTTTATTATATATACGATCAGCAGCCAAATGAAGATTTAGCAAACAGGTTTTTCAAACTGGTGCTGTGGTGGCGTTTTAGAGAAGGGATTACAACACACTGAAAGTATATAAAATCTGCATATTAAACGCAAAAAAAGCAGCAATTGCAAAAAACAATTTAATATTCTGCAGAATTGATAGTTCCAGTTCTACAATACTGACTGGCTGCCGATTTTGCCAGTTCAAAAAAGTACTGCCGCACACCTTCTTTCTTTTCTTATTTTTGCAGTAAACAGCTACCGATTTTGTCCGACATCATACAACTATTACCCGATAACATAGCCAACCAGATTGCCGCAGGAGAAGTAATACAGCGCCCCGCCAGTGCAGTGAAAGAATTACTCGAAAATGCAGTGGATGCCGGCGCTACAGAAATTCAACTCATCATAACCGATGCCGGCAAAGCATTGGTACAGGTAATCGACAATGGCAAAGGCATGAGCGAAACCGATGCCCGGATGGCTTTTGAACGCCATGCCACTTCCAAAATAAAAAACATCGACGATCTTTTTCATATCAAAACCATGGGTTTCCGTGGCGAAGCGCTGGCCAGTATTGCCGCCGTTGCACAGGTTGAACTAAAAACCAAAACTGCTGAGGCAGTTACCGGCACCTGCATCTCCATCGAAAACAGTATGGTTAAAAGCCAGGAACCCATTGCCTGGCCAAAAGGTACCAGCATTGCCATGAAGAACCTGTTTTTCAATGTTCCTGCCCGCAGGAATTTTTTAAAAAGCAACCCTTCAGAGCTGCGGTACATTGTGGATGAATTTATCCGGGTGGCCATGGCTTTTCCTGATATTTTCTTTTCGCTTACCAGCAACGGCCAGCAGGTTTTTCATTTGGAAAAGGGTTCTTTAAAACAACGGATCGTACAAATTCTCGGTAATAATTACAATGCCAAACTGGTTGCCATCAACGAGCAAACAGATTACATGAATATTTACGGTTTTGTAGGCAAGCCCGAAACAGCTAAAAAAACCAGGGGCGACCAGTACTTTTTTGTCAACAGCCGTTTCATCAAAAGCGCTTATCTCAATCATGCGCTGATGAATGCTTTTGACCAGATGATCGCCAAAGACAGTTTCCCGATGTATGCCCTGTACATCGACCTTGATCCAACACAACTCGATATCAACGTACATCCAACCAAACAGGAAATAAAGTTTGAAGATGAAAAGATCGTGTATGCTTTTGTGCAAAGCGCCGTTAAACATGCACTGGCACAATTCAGCATAACCCCGGCACTGGATTTTGAACTCGATGCTTCCATTCAGCAACTGGATGCAGTGAACAAACCTTTTACGGAAGATAAAAAATCATCTGCCGCTTCCTCGTCTTTGTACACCGCCTTTACACAAAAAAATCAGGCTCATTTCATCGAGAAAAAAAGTGAATTAAAACACTGGAAAGATTTTTACGAACCGGTAACGCAAAGCCAGGATACCATTGGCAAAATGCCCACGGCCACCAGCCCGCAGCACCAGCCAATGTCGCTGCTCAACCAGCATTCACCCTTTACTGCCCACGATTTTACACAACTGCACCAAACCTATATTGTAGTGCAGGATGATGCCGGCTTCATGCTCATTCATCAGCAAAATGCCCATGAAAGAATCCTGTACGAGCGGTTCATTAAAGCCACCGATGGCAAGCCAATCGCCATACAACAAAGCCTGTTTCCATCTACCATTCAAGTGGCGGCGGCCGATACTGTTTTGTTGAATGAATTATTACCCGACCTTCATTTTCTCGGCTATCATTTAGAACCGTTCGGCAGCAATGCTTTTGTAATCCAGGGTACGCCGGCTGATGTATTGAATGGCAGCGAAAAAACCGCCATTGAAAAAATGCTGGAGCAATACAAACATTTCAGCAGCGATCTTAAATACAGCAAGCGGGAAAAATTATTGCGCTCCCTGGCCTGGCAACAATCCATCAAAGCCGGCACCAGCCTTACGCAAAAAGAAATGAACAGTTTGGTAGAAGAACTTTTTTCCTGTGCGGCACCCAATATTACCCCCAACGGAAAACCTACTTACACAGCGTTTAAAAAGAACGACCTCGACAAAATGTTTGGCCGCTAGGTTGCTTGATTGCGTTTATTATGTTGCCGGCTGCAGTAATGCTGTTCAACTGCAGTGGCAAATATGATTTTGTTATTATTTCCTTTTGGGGAAAGGAAATAATAATCACTCTTGTACGTTTGTTTTTCATGGCTGCAATGAACAGCATCCTTACAGTAAAATTCAACTCATTACCTTTTTATGATTACACCGGACGGTCAGATCATAAAAAAACCCACAGTAGACACTGCAGGTTTTTTTCTTTGTATGATTAAAACCCTCAAAGTTTTTGGAACCTCGTAAAGCAAATTTTATTACCATACACAAAGCGGATGGTATAAATGCCCGGTACAAGGTTTTGTATGTTCAGCGTTACCAGGTTGTTTCCGGCAATGCCATTTTGTGTTGTTTGAAGCAATACCATTCCCTGCAGGTTATAAACAGTTGCTGTAATTAAGCCTGGCTGTTCCAGTTGCAGGTTGCTGCTTACCTGGTTGTTGGCCGGGTTTGGATAAGCAGACAAAATACATTGTGCAGTTGCAGTTACACTTGAAATATAAATCAGTTCACAATATTCTTTGATGCAACCATTGGCATATTCTCCCCTCACACAAACTGAATAATAACCGGTATCGGTAAACAAGTGATCCGGGTTATTTTGATTGACCACAACAGTACTACCGGTGCCGGATAGTTGCGTAAAAGTCCAGCGCTGGTGCAGCATCGGTACAGTGCTGTTTCCAAAAAAGAACAGTTTATTTGGAATGTAAGTATCAGCATGGTACACTATATCAAGATGAATGCTGTCGCAGTTAACAGCAGGCGTAGTATTGCCCGTTACAATGATCGAATCGCATTGTGTTCTGCTGCAGTTGCCCGAAGCAACCGTTAAACAAACAGCATACCTGCCCGGCTGCGCATACACATGATCAGGATGGTTGCCCGTTCCGGAAGTACCATCGCCAAAACTCCAGGCAGCGGTTGACTGTGTTACATTTGAAATAGATGTGTTGGTAAAAAATATTTTACGGTGATTGGAAGAATCTGCACGGCTGGTAAACGATACCTGTAAGTTACAACTATCTGTTGGGGTAGCCGTAACTGTTACCATCATACAGGTATCAGATATACAAAGGTTGTTTGATACTGACAGGCATGCCCGGTATTGTCCTGCCTGTGCGTAAATATGGATCACATTCCAGTCATTGCTCACCGTACCATCTCCAAAACTCCAATGAGCATTTGCCTGTGCCGGTTGGGCATTGGTAAGATTGGAAAAATATATTTTTCTGCTGTTTGCCGAATCAACGGTAGTTGAAAAATTAGTAATTAGATTACATGTCACAGGTGGTACAGATGGCACAACCACTGTTTGGCATACCCTGCTTTCGCAGGTGAGCGTTGTTCCTGGTATAGTTCTTACAACACGCAAACAAACAGTGTAAGTACCGGGTGCAGAATACAAATGGTTCAGTACCGAATCATGTGTAATAATGATTGGCGTTCCATCTCCAAAATCCCAAAAGCTCGAATCGACGCCACTTAATGAAACAGTATTATTAAAGAAATGATATTGCACCGGGTTGCCGCCCATGATGCTATCATTGTACAAACTAAAGGCTGCTGTTACATTGCAGGGTTGCTGGGTTTGTGTTACCGTAATAGTGATGCAGGTATCCCTGATGCAGGTGCTGTTCTGCGTTACTTTCAGGCAAACCTGGTATTGGCCCGGTTGGTTGTACACATGATTGGCGGTACGGTCTGTCATGCTGCTGCCATCGCCAAAAGTCCAAAGGCTTATGGTGTTTGCTGAATATGGCGTAGTTAAATTGGTGAACTTTATTTTTAAACTGTTTACAGAATCTGCTGCCCAGCTAAAGTTTACATTCAGGTTGCAGGCAGGTGGATTGGCCACCACTGTAACCGTATGGCAGATTTCGCTTACACAAGGCTGCGTACCCGGAACAGTATATTTTTTAACCCGCAGGCAAACCATGTAAGTACCGGCTGCATTGTAGGTATGCGAAGGATTTACGTCGGTAGAGTTTGTACCATCGCCAAAAGTGTAGCGGATAGAATCACCGGCTGCGTAACCGGCAGTTTGATTGCTAAAATGTACCAGCCTGGTGTTGGAAGAATCAGTATAATTGGTAAATGCTGCTACAAGACTGCATGGCTGTGCCGGCGCTAAAACCTGTATGGTACGGCACACATCACCAAAACAGGCACTATCCCTTACAATGTGCAGGCAAACATTGTAAATACCTGGTGAAGCATAGGCATGCACTGGATTTTGTTCGGTAGAAGTAGTGCTGTCACCAAAGTTCCATAGCATAGCTGCGCTACCGGCAGCATTGCCAAAAATGCCATAAAACTGGATACTGTTCAATTGAGCGCTGTCTGCGTAATAAACAAATTCAGCAGCAGGACAAGGAATACCACCGGTGATAGTTATTGCCACCCCAACAGAATCGGTACAAACCAAATAATTACCGGAGTATTTACTAACAGTATGTGTTACATAATATGTTCCCGGGGCCTGGTAAAAATGCAGCGGGTTAGTGCTGTTATTATAATCAATTTGCCCGTCACCGAAAGACCATTCATGAGATACATAAAATTGGCCGGGGGTATTGACTGAAATAAATTGTACCTGGTTATTGGTGATGGTATTTGTGAAAGCAGCGTTGCAAACCGGTGTAGTGGCGCCTTGCACCTGTACCAAATGGCACACAGAATCCCTGCACAGTGCATCTCTTGAAATGACAAGACAAACGTTGTACAAACCTGACCCATTGTAAGCATGTACCGGGTTTGTTCCATAGCCAACAGCGCCGTCACCGAAATTCCATTGAATGAGTGCATTCTGATAATCTGTATTGGAATCTATATTGAAGTGTACCACGTTACTGTAAACACTGTCCCTTTCAAAACTAAAGCCGGCATTGATGTGACAGGGCATTGTCGCTGTGATATTAACCGTCACAACAAGACTGTCTGAGCAGGTTACCGCCCAGTTAGAATCGTGGCTTACAACTTTATGCATAACGGCATAAGTACCAGGAGTAGTATAGGAATGTTGCTGAACAACCGGTGTTGCTGATGGCAATACTTCGGAATTGTAACCCGTGCCATCACCAAAATTCCATACGTCCATGGTGCCATAGCTGCTGGCTGCACGCAGTGGAGTAAACTGAACCTGGTAGCCTGAAGCAGATACACTGTAATTAAAAGCAGCGCTGCAGGGGGAACCCGGCTGTGCAAAAGCGTTGCCGGCAAAAAAGGCAGTGATTAAAACAAATAACGTAACTATTTTTTTCATACGAATGGTTTGATAGATTGTTTAAGGAATTACCGTTGGGCAAAAAAGAGATACGGTGAGGAAAGATTGTGATGCCTGGAACGAAAAATAATTTTAATAATTTTTACGGAGCTGGAGAATGAATTTTTCAACCGCCTTTCTTACAGCGGTGGTACGCCCTTTAAAATTGTTGGTAAGAATAGAAAAAGTAAGCAGTTTATTTTTATTCGTTATTAAAAAACCGCTGAGTGCAATGGTGCCTCCGAGTGTACCGGTTTTGGCGTAAATAAAAGTACTGTCGTTGGTGTAATATTCCTTTAATGTGCCTTCGCCGCCGGTGGGCAAAATGGTTTTTAACCTTTCCAGCCCATATTCATTCTTCATTTTGTTGAGTATGTAAATGAAAGATTGCGGCGTAAATAAATTGTACCGGCTAAGGCCGCTGCCATCTACCCAGGTAGGTTTTTGAGGAACGCTTTTCAGGTCGTGGTTCAATAAAGTATCAATGATGGCTTCATCTTTCATAAAGCCGAGGTGTTCATTGCTGGCCATCAGTAAAGTTTGCTCTGCAAAAAAGTTGTCGCTGTTGTGCATCATGGGTATAAAAAGAGAATCAACAGGTTGGGAGTAGATAGCGTGTAATTGTTTGTCGTGCTTATCTGCAACAGATTTTTCACCTATTAGATGAATATCTTTTTTTAGTGTATCATTTAAAAATGAAATCACATCAACATTGTTTATTACCAAAGGGGACCGCAGTATTTTTTTGTGGCTGGCTTTACCCGATTTTAAATCTATCAAGAAATTGTTAGCCTCCCAGTTTCGGCTTAGTGCAAGATCTACGCTATCGTTGTAATGCTGATATGCTGATGCTGAAATATGGACTGACACAACTTTCGGGATAATCTGGATATTGACTTTTAATTTTTTTACCCGCAGCATATTTCCATACATGGGAAACTCATTTATCTGCGCCATATACTCATCCTGGTAGTCATCCCAGGCCCAGCCTTTTCCGAAATAGCTTGTAAAATATTGAGAACAAAAAGTAATCTTTTTACTGTCAGATAAAAAAGAATAGACAGGTTGCTGTAGAAAATCCGGATGTAAGAATGTGGGATCTGCAGTTGGATAAATAATGATGGAATCGCCTGTTTCTTTGTACCGCAACCCAACCAAACTATCGCCCAAATATTTCATGCCGGCATACAGTGTAAACAACTTGGTATTGCTTGCCGGTACAAAGTATTTATCGCCATTATAATTGTACCAATATTTATTGGTTGCGGCTTCATAAATGCTGATGCCGATATGCCCGGTGCTGATTACACTATCCTGTAATAAAATTCTACTGGCTTGCTTTGCAATTTGTTTGGAAACAGAACAGGAGGAAAAGACAATCAGAATACAACCAATGAATAATAAATGGTTCAAAGCACTGACAGAAATAGCTATACTTTTTTTCAGTGGATACTTTAATCCGGATGCTGAAGATGCACATCGGTATGCAGATGAACGGACTGCGACGCAACGATGCTGCCATGAAAAACAACTGCCGGAGTAAAAAACATTTACTGAAGAAATAGTCCTTTTCATCAAGATATTTGTTTCATTGCATGCTTTTGCCGATTGGCACATTTGCCTATTGCCTATTTGCCTAATGGCACATTAATCAACCTCTCTCCTGCGACCTGATCCAGCGCTCCGGTATTTCGTTCCTGCTGGCTGTGATGTAATCGCCATAGCTGCAGGCGATCATTTTTTTATCCGGCAACTGCATCCACCAGCGGCCGGTGCGGCGACTTTGTAAAAACACCGTTCCTTCTTCGGCTATTACAGTATTGAATTCGTTGAAGAGGCTGTTATCCTGCAAGGAGGCTTCCTGTTTGCTGCGGCTTTTTCCATCAATGAAATACCAGAGCATTTGTGCAATTTGTACGGCGGTAAGTTCATTTACATCTTTATCTGGCTCGTACCCATATATACCAAAACTGCTGAGGCTGTTGCTCATACCGGCATAACGGGCAAGCACACACGCTTCTTCGCCGGTAAAACCATTGGGGCTGCATTTACCGGATGGCGCATCACTGTATTTAATGGCATTGATATCGAAACTGAGTAAATGGGTGTTGCGCAACACCGGCTCCATTTCATCCATGTTTTCTTTTGCTTTGCCTACCCGGTAACAATCAAAACGGAGCTTGTCCATGGTTTCGAGCATGCGTGGATGTACAAAATAACTCTGGAAGCCGATGTGGTTATAGTGCTTTATAAAGTTGGGCTCGCCGGTAAGCATTTCCAGCAAAAAATTTTCGCTGCGGATAGAACTTTCCCCTTTGAGATCGATGGTGGCATCTATGCAGGTAGCTTCGATGGTTTTGCCGATTTCTTTATACGCAAAATACTGCGCCAGCGTAACATCATGGGAGCCACCCAATATCACTATGGTTTTGTTTAACCTTAATAACTCAGCGATCACCGTTTTAATGGCGGCATAACTGTCGTTTAAAGAAGCGCCGGTTTTAATGTTGCCGATGTCGGCAATTTTGGTATCAAAATGCCAGTAATGCAATTGATATAATTGTTTGCGGATAGTATCAGCGGCATTTATATTATTGTTGAATACGCCGCTGCCACGGTATTCTTCTACTCCAACCAATACAATATCAGCCTCTGTAATATCGGGCAGTTCCGCATCATATAAAGAAAGGTGTTTGGCAAATTGCCCATCGTTGTAGCCTTCATCATCATTTAAGGCATGTATGTTTATGGGAGACAAAAAATCGTGCAGGTCGTACATGAAAAGTTAGTTTGGGCAAACTTAATAAAAAAGACTCACCAAGCCTACCTGGTACAAATAAGAAATGCCAGCGTTTTGAAATGCCGGCATACTTTCGTTTGCACCAGCTTACTTTTTGTTTTGCTCATTTCCTGCTAATGACCCGTAACCCATCACCCGCAACTATCACACATCACAACCGATTTCCTTATTTTTGCGGCATGGAAAATTTGGTTCAAAAGATAGAAGCCTATAAAAATGAGATCAAGGGTTTTATTGCACAAAAAAGTGAAGAAGCCGAAAACTTCCGCATCAAGTATTTAGGCGCCAAAGGTTTAGTAAAA
>CAXTPJ010000024.1:0-12281 GCA_964245855.1 uncultured Ferruginibacter sp.
ACCAGGTAGAGATCGTTGCACCAGACAAAACAAGGACAACTAAAACCCTGTTTGTGAACGGTAAATAAGATCAAGCAAAATCAACATGAAAGGTGATTTCACTAATTGATTAAAAAATATCAAACAACAATGCCACCCTTTACGGTGGCATTGTTGTTTACATAGGGTATCTGGCAGAGTGTAAAATTTTGATAGCAGTAATCACAAACAACGCCGTCCTTATGGACGGCGTTGTTTGTTACATCGCACAACAGTGTTACGATACTGTTATCATCCCGGTATAAATACTGGTGGCAATGTTGCGGCCATCGTCCGAAATACAACCTATATAGGTATGTAATGGTTTACCGGTAAAAGTGGTTAAGTCGAGGCTGTCGGTGAGTGCGCTCAGGCTGGCACTGCCGGTTGTGTAGATACACTGGTTCAATGCAGGGCAGTAAGCGGCTAGAATTACCTTATCATCGGTTTTTGCAATACCGGTACCGCTGTTGTCTTTCCAGCTAAAAGCTAGCTTGCCGGCTGTTTCACTTACAGCCTTTGGTGCCAGTACATTGGGCAGGTCACTACGGGTAATCAACACTTCTGCATAAAGAATGCTGAAACCCGGGTAGTCGCCGCTAATGGCATTTTTCAACAGGTAAGACATAGCGCTGTTTGACCCAGTCTGTTTGTTCGCATAATGACTGAAACCAAGCGCCAGCAGGGTGTTCATGCTGCTGATGAAGCGGATAGCAAGGCCAAACTTTGCCTGTTGCGTAAACTGGCTGATCGACCGGGCATTGTTGTTTTGCGCTTGTCCATGCTGCGCATGTAGTCAATGCCCTTCCAGTTGCCACCGACTATATTACCTACTTTTCCCGAGAATCCTCCAGGGATTCCTTTACTGAATGTTCCCATAAATTTGGATTTTAAAACAGGTTTTGCAATTGCCCTGGCGGTGGGTCCCTTAGCTGCCGCCATAGCGTTTACAGCACATTAAACGGGCTGGTAGAAATCAAATTATAAGCTTGAACAGAATTAAACCTTGTTGCACAGTTTAATCATTTTTGTACAAACAAGAAAAGTATCAAGTACCTTTTTTTGCAGGCCGTAGTCGTGATTTCTAAATCAGCCTAATAACTATAATAAGGCGAGTATTGGATGGAAAATAAGAGTAATCAAGAAATATGGTGATTGAGCTTAGGAGGAAGTTGATGGAGGCCGGCGCAAAAGGGTTCATCCTCAAAAATATTGAGCCCGCCGAAATGATGAAAGCCATCCGTACCGTACTGGCCGGCGAAGTGTACTATTGCAGCCAGGTAGGTGGCTGTTAAGCTGATCGATTCTACCCATGAAAAAAGCTCCAATCGATCCAGGTAAAAGAAATCCTCACGCAACGGGAAATACAAATCCTTAAAATGATTGCCATGGAAATGACCAACGATGAAATTGCCCAGCAACTCTTTGTTGCCAAAGGAACCGTTGATACAGACCGGCAAAATTTATTGAGCAGGCTGCATGTGAAGAATGCGGCAGGATTGGTGAAAGTGGCGTTGCGAATGAATTTGGTGGAAGTTAATTAATCAAACAATGTACCTTAGGAATGCCTATTTTTTTTGTGATAAAAGTATCATTTCGCAGATGGTTTGATATATGCTTCTTTTAAACACCTGGCAAATGTAATGAAGATGTTTTTGCGGGAAAGCAAAATAATCAAAAGCTGTTGGTATCCAAAGGTTTAACAATACCTTATTGCTGGATAGTAAGGTTTTCAGGTAACTGTAAAGTTTTGTTGGCCATTACAATTATCAATACTCCGTTAGGTACATGATAAGGGATATTTAAAGTACATATCCCATCTGCTAAAGGATCGATAATGATTTGTGTACCTGGCGAAAGTATTGCTGGTGGTATGCTGCCATTGAGCCAGTTTGCGGCATTATCCCAATTGCCGTTGCCGTTAAAAATGTAGGAAACGGTTGCAGCAGGTAATGTTTCAAATGCGCCAAGATCGGGCGCTGCTCCTGCATAAAAAAGCCCCTGGTCTTCTCCACCATCAATAAGATCGCTGCCCTGTGCAAGATGCATAAAATCAATATCCGGCAACGATCCGTCTGGTTTTCTTGGCCCTCTTGCACCAGTAGTATCAAGCGAAATAAAATCAGTTATATTGGTTGTAAACGGGCTTTGCCAACTATTCTTTTGTATTATAGCACCACTTACAAAAGTGTAGGATCCGTTGCCACCGCCGGCAGTCAATGAAACGCAGTTTTTTACTGTCATTACACTACCTGTTGTTAATGCAATGGAATTCATAATATAGTTGCCACCAGCATTTGAAAAAGAAGTATTGTTATATAGAGTCATCGACCCCCTGTTATTGTTTTGATCAAATCCTCTTTTTCTGTTGTAAAATGATACACAGTGGGTTAGTGTCATATTATGACTTAAATCGGTTGCATCGCTTCCGCCCATTTTAAAACCATTCCCATCACCGTTTGAACCACTTAATACATCTGTTTTCAAATAACCATTCCTGAACGACCAGCAACTGTCTAATGTAGTGCTGATATTATTCGATCCCCTCAGATAGCCGTCCCAGCCATCATCAGAGTTCTGCCACGATCTGCAGCCTTTGAAAGAGTTGCCTGTGCCGACATCCAGTTTACAGGCAAAGCCATCTGCATTTTCACTGGTAGCATCTTTGTTAAAATAAGAATCACAATTAATGATTTTATTATAAGCTGCACCGCCCGACAATTGCAGGCCTGAGTCTTCATTTTCCGAAAAAGTGCAAAAGTCAATAACGTTGTTGGCGCCGGTAATATACATGCCGTTATCCCTTGCTTTTGTAATATCGATGCCCGTTATATACCAGTAACTTCCAGAAACACTAAACCCTTTTTTACCGGTGTTTAAACCAGCACAGTTAAACAAAGGGCGTTCGCCCGGGTAATTCCTTAAAATATATCCTGCTGTTGCAGTGCCAATTTTATTAATGCTGACTGTTGAATCTCCTGTAATATAGTAAACACCGCCTCTCACAATAATTTCTGTCAAGTCAGATTTACCAAGAGCTTTCTTCAGCGATTTAAAAGGTGCTTCAAGCGTATAGCCAACATTTGCATCACTGCCGGTGGGCGAAACATAATAAGTGCGGGCAAAAATGGAATGAGAGGTACAAAGGCATACAACAATCATCGTAAGAACAGTAGTTACAAATTTCATATAGCTGGCTTTAAAACTTTCGTTTTTACACAATACAATCTTTTGCAAGTTTGTATGTATCTGTTAGCCGAACAAAACTATTTACGCAATCGATGACATAGCATTGAAAAAAGAGGAGAAGCGCCAACGGGTATGAATATTGACGTAGCTGTCCTGGAATTTTTTGCTCCAGCCATTTACTCTTTAAGATTTGTAGTTCTTACTTTTCAACGATTGCAGGGAGGGCAATGTTCCCGCAGTTTTGCCGAGGTAAAAATAGGCAGTAACGTAAACATCATCCGGCCGGTAAAAATTAGTGAAACCATCCGGTACAGCATTTTAAGTATATCGTTGAAATTTCTTGATGTTAGCAGCATTAAAAGTATTGAATAATCAGGAGTTTTAGTAATCAAAAGGCTGTACTTGGTTTGATGCATTGCTGACCTTATTCCAACTCATTTTCCTTTTCTCCAATGTATTTCTCCATAATATTTTCCAGCATTTCAGGTGTCAAGGGTTTAATATTGAATTCGGCTACGCCGGAAATTTCACCTGCTTTCTTTTTGTCTTCCGGGTTCATCGAAGTCGTCAACACAACAATGGTTTTCTTTTTTCCTTCATCGATGTTTGATTTTTTATAGGCTTCTAAAAATTCCCAGCCATTCATTTTGGGCATATTGATGTCCAGCAGGATTAGTTCAGGGTGTTCTTCCTTGTCCAATACTTTCAACGCTTCCACGCCATTTTCTGCAATGGTAATGTTATCGACAATATTCATTTCTTCCAATATGATCTGGTTATAACGGTTGTCTGCAGCGTTATCATCAATTAAAAGAATGCTCTTGAATTTTTTTTGCATCAGGTATTCAATTTGGGTATGGTGAAATAAAAAGTGGTACCGTGGCCGGGAGTAGAGTTCACCCATATTTTGCCACGGTGCAGTTCAATAATCTTTTTACAATGTGCCAGGCCAATGCCCGTTCCACTGTATTCGCTGTTGGTATGCAACCGCTGAAAAATGGTAAAGATCCGCTTATGGTAAACGGGCTCAATGCCAATGCCATTGTCGGTTACAGTAAAGGTCCATTCGTCTGCGGTACCAACGGCAGCAACGTGTATTACCGGGTCAACATCTTTCTTTTTAAACTTAATGGCATTGCTCACCAGGTTTTGAAAAAGGTACGGCAGTTCAGCATAACCATCAATTACTGGTAAAGGTGCTACATGCACTGTTGCCTGATTTACTTTAATATTGACCGCCATATTTTGTAACACATCCTGTACGGCATCATTGCAGTTAACCTTTTGTAGTTTTTTATCATTTCCAATCCTCGAATAATCCAGCAGGTCTTTTACCAGTTGCTGCATGCGGGCGGTGCCATCGCTGATAAAAGTCAGGTATTCATCAGCGGCAGCATCCAGTTTGCCTTTGTACTTTCTTTGAAATAAGGCAACAAAGTTCGAGATGGTCCTCAAAGGTTCCTGCAGGTCATGCGATGCGATATACGCAACCTGTCCAAGTTCCTTGTTGGATACTACCAGTTGCTGTGTCATCCGGTTCACCTGCATGGCAACTTGTCCAATTTCATTTTTAGAGATCACTTTTGCCCTTGCACTCAGGTCGCCCTTGGTGATCTTGCTGGTAGCTTTATTGATCTCATTTAATTCCCTTGTCATACTTCGTGTAACCACGATTGTTAGTATCAACCCGGTAAACTCAACCGTAATGGCAACGCTCAGTAATATTTTCAGGATCAGGTTTTCCAGCCACCTCGATCCTTCGCCCAGCGTGTACGAAAAATCATCTTCCAGCAAGGTCAACGCTTCATTCACCCGGTCTACCTCTGCCATCAATGCCCCAAGTTTTTTTGCATCCGGCTTGGCAGTATGCAATTCCCTGTAATACATTTCAGCAACCGGCATAATGGTCACGATCATTTTATCTGCTTTTGTCCAGGCATCAATTGCCCTGCCGATGTAATAGTTGTTATGAAAGCGCATCAGGAGTGTGATCATGCCATCGATATCATCGGGATGTATGCGGCCTTTGATAAAACCTTCCCTTGCAATGGCCATGTCTGGCTCAGGTTTTAGCAGTTCCAATCTTGTAATATGGTCGCCCAGTGGCACTTCCATGAATTTTTTAAAAGCTGCATAATCAGCTTCTTTGTGCGACAAATTATATTTACGCAGGTTGTACACAGCATCTTTTTGTCCCTTCGACCAAAGTCCTTCTGCTCCCACCAATGCCCGAACAGAAGAAAGTGTATGGATGGCAAACCATAGCGATACCAACTCAATAACAATCAATATCGCCATTGCCCCTACAATAAAATAGAGTTTTTTTGCAATAGAAATATCTTTCATTTTTTTCATAGAGAATACGGGTTTTAATTCAATGGTGTATGTTGCTTCAACTGGCTGGGCAATACACCATACATTTTCATAAAAGCTTTTGAAAAGCTGGATACCTTTTCATAACCCAACGTATAAGCCACTTTAGAGATAGAATTATTTTGTGTGAGCAACATTGTTTTTGCTAACCCCATTTTTTTATCGAGATAATACTCATAAATATTTTTTCCGTACACCAGGCGGAAGTGTTTTTTCAGGTTGCTTTCACTCATCAAAAATTCTTTTGACAAATCTTTTATCAAAGGAAGGTTGTCTGTAAGCGAAGCGCTGATCTTTTTTTCAACTTCAACCATCTGCAGGAAATAACCGGTGCGGTTTTCTTTCAGGTCAACAGAGGTTCTTTTTTCAATGGCTTCAAAAAAAAGTTGTACCAGTTTAAGGCAATTCGCCCTGATGGGAAAAATAAATTCGTTTCCCGGAATATGTATTTTACTGATGGTGACTGCAATACTGTGATCCATATTGTCAGGATATTGCATCATTAAAATTCCCTGGTCACGTTGCTCACTGGCGGTTAAAAAAGGGGCGCAGGATTGCAGTGCTGCAAATCCATTTTTTTGCAACCAGGAAACTGATAAAGAAATAATGATCACTTTTACGGTTTCATTCTTTTCAAAACGGCCACGTATCTGCAGGTCATTCGATACCAATAATATATTGGAAAAGGTAGCCGGCGACAGAAAGGTTGCATCATCATTTAATGTAAAATGAAAATTGATGCTGTCGAGAAAATAATATAGCTGGAAAGTTTTTTCCTGTGAATCCTTGCGGGCAAGCCGCATGAATTCAAAGTCGGTGCGCAGGGAAAAATTCATGCTTCTTACACTCAGGCCTTCTTCTAAGTAAAGGTTCCTGGTAAAGCCACTGCCGGATGTTTCCGGTAGATAAATAACTGATTTGTCAGAGTAAACTTTTACAAAATGCGGCATTTGCTCCATGAAGCTTTCAATGGAGTGACAGGTTGTTTTCGGGTGGTACGGACTGGTTTTCATATAAGTTGTCAATTATTACAGGCAATGCGGGGTAGAAAATAAATCATGCAAAAGCCATTTAAAACTTCCTGCACAATTAAAATCACCTACGCAGATTACTGCTCTAAAGGATGGTATTTTACAAATAAAAATTCATTTTGTCGTGATGCTTCTACAAAACGTGTCGTGAAACATCTACAAGACATTAATAATTTGTATGGTACTGATTACCACAAAACTATAACAATTATTTGTATCATTTTATTTTATTGCGTTCTTAACTATTTTTTACCAAAAACAAAAAACTTTTAGACTACTTCATAAAATTTATAGGGGATGCTGCCGAAGTTACTTGCCTTTAGTTTTGTATTAATAATTCGTAACCAAAAATTCAATTCCTGCTGAAGCAACTTTTTTTCCTGTGAGATCCGTAACCTTTTTCATCATCTTAAAATCATTTACCATGCTAAGGAATTTGCTCTTTACCTGCCTGATCTCACTGGTGCAACCTTTGTTAGTTAGCGCCCAACAGTTTAATCAAAATGTAACTGCCGGCAACAGGCAGTCGGTACAAACTGTAAAGAAAGATTTTACGGAAGACTGGCTTACCCAGGCACAGTCATTCATTTCAGCAAGCGAATATTTTTTTAATCCTGTTGCGGGAGAAAATAAATATTTTGCTGCCAATAAAAAACAAGGCACCGGGTCTGTTATCAGCAGGAACGGTTTTACCATCAGTCCTGTCAATACTTCCGAAGAACAAAAAGACAACTGGAGGGTTGCCATGCAATTGAAGTACATCGGAAAAGGCGCCGGCAACCTGGTAGATCTTTCCAATGGCTGTCGGTATTCAGCAAATAATGATAAACTAACAGTAACGAATAATCGTTTTTCTGTTGATTATATCAACCGGGAAGATGGCTTGCGCCAGAATTTTATAATTGATCAAAAACCTGGTGGCAACGATAACCTACAAGTTAAATTGCAGGTGACCGGTGATCTGAAAGCAGTAGCAAATAACAATGCTGTACAATTTAAAGATGCTAGTGGCATTACAAAATTGTATTACCGTGATCTAAAAGTATGGGATGCTAATCAGCAATTGCTGGCAGCTAATATGGAAATACACAACGGTGAATTGGAGATTATTGTTGATGATTCCAAAGCAACATATCCCATCACCATTGACCCTATTAATCAAACTCCGGAATGGACAACCAGTGCCAATGGTATTTTACCAACATTGGTTGGCCAGTTGGCCATCAATGCAGCGTATGGTTTTTCTGTAGCCGGTTTGGGTGATGTAAACGGTGATGGTTTTGATGATGTGGCCGTCGGCGCTCCTGCTATGGTTGACCTTATTTCCGGTACCGGCACATTGGCCAGTGTGGGTGCAGTGTTTGTGTATTATGGCAGTGCCAATGGTTTGCCAGTTGTGCCTTCTGCAAAGCTGCAGCCCACAACCTGCGTTGCAGGTGCCTTATTCGGTTACAGCATTGCCGGCGGCGATGTAAACAATGATGGCAAAGCAGATATTATTGTTGGCGCTCCGCTCGATAATGTAAGCCTTTCTATCGGCGGTGGCAGCACAGCCAGTGGCAAAGTGGGTAAAGCGTATGTGTTCAATGGCGCTTCTCTTCAAACAACTACTACACCATTATTAGTATTGCAACTAACAGGATCGGGTATCCTTGAAAATGGCATTAACCTTTCTGTGAAAGCGTTGTTTGGTTTTTCTGTTGCTGTTACAGAAGATTTGAATGGCGATGGCAAAAAAGATATCATCATTGGAGCGCCAACCTATGCCGGTATTAAAGCCGGTTTGCTCGGCAGTCGCATTGTAGATGTACAGTCTGGTGGTGCTTTTGTTTTCTTATCTAACAACGCCAACAATCCTACGATTACAAAATTAGAACCAATCAAATCTAATTTGTTGGGGTTGGGCATACTGGAAAGTAATATTAATGGTTTGCTGTTTGGTTACAGTGTAGATGGGTTGGGTGATTACAATGGAGATGGTAAACCGGATGTAGTGGCAACCGCACCGGCCGGTGTCAGTGCCGGATCTATCAATGCTTTGCTGAATGGTAAATTACTGCAGGGAAGTGCATTGGTGTATTATGGAACCGGTGCTGGTGTAAATACCAATGCAGGTGCTACACTTACTTCAGCATCCAATGGTTTGCTGTGCGACCTTACCGGAGCAGTCGCCAATATTGCCAACCTGTTTGGTGTGTCTGTTAAAGGAGTAAAGAATGCCAACGGCGTACGCAATGGGAATATATTGGTTGGTGCTCCTTTGGGCAACACCATTATTAATGTGCTGGATTTAAAATTGAAAACCGGTACTGTAAGCGTATTTAAAAAGAAGAACAGTTCTCCATCCGGTTATGTGGTGCCAGACCAGGTATTGGCTTCTCCACGCAACAGCAACAACATATTGCAGCTCATCCAGTGCAATTTATTGTTCGGTTATTCTTTGGATAATGTGCTGGATGTTAACTGCGATGGAATTGCTGATATCATCGTAGGCGAACCTGCCTCATCCGGAATAAAATTATTGAATGCCAATGTAGCCGGTGGTGCAGCCTATGTTTATTTGGGTAAAGCAGATGGTACTTACCAGGCAGCCCCTTCATGGACACTTACAGCTTATGAAGACGAGTTCCTTGGTATCAATACTACTTCATTAATTGGTTACAGTGTTGCCGGTGCCGGTAAAGTAAAAGGCGCTGCATTCAACAACAGGATATTGGTAGGCAGTCCTTCCCGTACATTAGATTTTGGTGCCGGCCTGTTGAATTTGGGCAGCACCGTCGGCACTTTGTTTAGCCTTGTAGTGGGAGACAATGGCGTGGGCAAAGCATTTGTATTCGACATCAAACAATGTATCAACCTTTCGCTTACCAAAACAGATGTTTTATGTAATGGAGGCAATACTGGTAATATCACCGCAACTTTTTCAGAAGGTATTGCACCTTACAATATTAAAATCGATAACGGTACTTATGCTGCAGCAACATCACCTGCAAGTTTTACAGGCTTAATAGCAGGCGCTCATACCATAACAGTAAAAGATGCGAACGGAACTGAAAAAACTGTTTCAGTTACGATTGCTGCGCCTTCCGCTATAACTGCAACAACAACCAAAATTGATCCTGCCTGTCCGGGCGAAAGCAACGGGTCGTTTACCATTACTGCAACCGGTGGAACCGGCGCATTCACTTACTCAAGCAATGGCGGTACCACTTACCAGTCATCCAGCAGCTTCAGCGGTTTGGCTGCTGCAACGTATAACTGGAGCATTAAAGATGCAAATGGTTGTACTGCCAGCGGAACCATCATCTTAACTGATCCTGCTGCAATGGTGGCTACTGCTACCATCAGCAACCCAACACGTTTTGCAGGTGTTGATGGCTCTTTCACCATCACTGCAACCGGTGGAACCGGGGCCATCACTTATTCAAACAATGGTGGTGCTACTTTCCAGTCATCGGCTACTTTTTCAGGATTAACCTGCGATACGTATAGCTGGATTGTTAAAGATGCGAATGGCTGCACCAAGACAGGGCAGGTAACCCTGGTTTGTCCTCCGGATATAACGGTTACGGTTAGTGTAAATGATCCATTATGTAATGGCAGCACCGGCTCATTCACATTGAATGGCGCAGGCGGAACAGGCGAATTAACTTATTCAAATAACGGCGGAACTACTTTTCAAGGCCCAGGTACTTTCAGCGGACTCACTGCAGGTATTTACAACTGGGTAGTAAAAGATGCCAGCGGGTACACTAAAACGGGGCAGCTAACACTGGTTGATCCCGCTGGTATTTCCGCCGCAACCAATCAAACCAATCCATTGTGTGCAGGGGCTTCCAACGCATCGTTTGCCATCACTGCAACCGGTGGAACAGGTATGCTGTCTTTCTCCGGTAATGGTGGCACCAGCTTCCAGTCAACCGGCAACTTTACTGGTTTATCAGCCGGCAGTTTTAACTGGATCGTTAAAGATGCCAATGGCTGCACAGTAAGCGGAACAGTTACCATTGTTGATCCTGCTGCCATCAGCGCATCTGCAACAGCAACCAATCCTTCTTACTTTGGTGCAACCGATGGTTTATTCAGTATTACAGCAACCGGCGGCACAGGTACATTGGTTTACTCTATCGATGGCGGCAGTACTTTTGGTTCATCCGCTACATTCAGCAACCTTGCCTGCGGCAACTACAACTACATTGTAAAAGATGCCAATGGCTGTACCAAAGCAGGCGCAGTTACACTGGTTTGTTCAACTGATATAACCGTTACCGTTAGTAAAACCAATCCACTGTGTTATGCAGCAACAAATGGTTCTTTCACTTTAACTGCAATCGGTGGTACCGGTACGTTCACTTATTCTAAAGATGGTGGTACTACCTTCCAGTCTGCTAATACTTTCAGTGGCTTAACAGCAGGCACTTATAATTGGGTAGTAAAAGATGGCAGTGGTTATATAAAAAGCGGACAGGTTACTTTAACCAATCCTGTTGTATTGGCTGCTACTTCAAGAATGAAGAATCCAACCTGCTTCGGCAGTGCCAATGGTGCCATCACCATCAATGCAACCGGCGGTACCGGTGCATTGAATTATTCTAAAGATGGTGGTGCAACTTACCAGTCATCTAACATGCTGAATGGACTTGCAGCGGGTACTTACAATTGGGTTGCCAAAGATGAAAATGGTTGCAGTGTATCCGGCCAGGTTATTTTGACCAATCCCCCTGCCATTACTGCAACTGCAACAGGTGTTAACCCGGTTGGTACACAGAGTAATGGTTCACTTACCATTAATGCAAGTGGCGGCACAGGAGCGCTTACTTACTCACATAATGGTGGCGCAACCTTTCAGTCATCCAATGTATTCACGGGTTTAAGAAACGGAACTTATAACTGGATCGTAAAAGATGCCAATGGTTGTCTTAAAACTGGTCAAACCATTTTGGTGTGCACCTGCTCTGGTGGTAAAGCAGCGCCTGCAGAAAATGTAAGTCTCGAAAATAACCTCTCGGTATATCCTAACCCTGCTTCAGATATGGTTAACATCAGTTTTGCTACTGCAAAAACAGGTAAGGCAAACATCAATATCTACAGTGTTAGCGGCACATTGGTAGCTACTGTTTACAGCAGCACAACAGAGGCCGGAAAAATATATCAAAAACAGGTTGCTACAGCAAAATTAGCACCTGGCGTTTACATGATTCAATTCCAGGGTACAGGTTTTATAACAACCAAAAAACTGATTGTTTTAAGGTAAGGGTTTACAGTGTAATGAGCCGCCTCTTTTCTAAGGGGCGGCTTTTTTTATAAGCATACCATGGGCTGTCATCGGCAAAACTAATTTCAACTATTATCCGGCTTTCACTCCAAGTCCGGCACAGAAGCCAGGCTGTACGCCCTCACCGGGCTTTCCGCTCAATCCCGCAGCCCGTCAGCAGTTGATTCTTCTTTCACCTTTTACTAAAGCATAATCAATATAGTTTAAGTAAGTATTTTTTACACAACAATCATAAAGAAGCGAATACACAACGGTACTTTCTTTCTTTGCGTCTTTGCGTGATTGATAGTAAGTAAACAAATCATAATTAATAATCTCGTAAGCCACAACTTATGTAAATAACTATCTTTGATTTACTCCATCTGTTCAAAACAAATGTCTAAAAAAACGCCACC
>CAXTPJ010000025.1:0-12251 GCA_964245855.1 uncultured Ferruginibacter sp.
TGAAAGGGAAGAAGAACAATGCCAGGCTACACATGATAGCACCAATAAAAAAATAAGGCTTGCGACGCCCAAATTTAGGGTGCCATGTTTTATCACTGAGTGCACCAATGATTGGTTGAATCAATAACCCTGTTAGCGGGCCGGCCAAATTAAGCCACGGAATTTCATCGGGCCTGGCTCCTAAAAAATCGTAGATGGGATTAACGGCACTTTGCTGTAAGCCAAAGCTGTACTGTATCCCAAAGAAACCAACGTTCATGTTGATGATCTGCCAAAAAGATAATGTTGGCTTTACAAGCTTCATAAGCAATCGTTTTTTAACCGGCGTTATCCAAATGTAATTAAAACATTTTGGTTATTGGGTTGCAACCGTTTGTGGTTGACAAATTTGAAGTGATTGTTTTGCTTTTTCAATTAGCCTTACCTGTTAAGCGTTGTTACCCCTTTTACATATAGCAAGTATTATTAAATTTATTGGTTATGCCTCCACTGCCGGTCCCGAAAGCTTTCGGGATAACTGGAACGCCGCTGTTTTTGCTTCTTTCAAAAAATTTGCTTCGCATTTTTTTGAATCACGCCTTTGGCGTGACCGAACCAAAAAAGGCAACTAACCCAGTTACTGGTTAGAGTTAATAACAAATTAAGTATGAATTTAGATAGTTGACTTTAATAAAAGCTGATTAAAAAATGACTGAAAGAGTGATTATTCTTTCCTTTCCCAAAAGGAAAGAATAAGAAAATCATATTTGCCAATGAAGTCGAACATAGTTACCAAGGCTAGTAACAAAATTAAATTTACAGCTTGTGTAGGTTGTTACTTTATGAGGTCTAACGATTAGTGTAATTCGTATCAATCCGTGTAACAAAAAATCAAAACAAATCTTTCAATGCGAGGTAAACGCCATTCGTCCAGCCGAAGCCATCTTGTGATTGGTATTCGCCGCCGCCGGCTAATTGAGAAAGATCCATTACATTGTACTTCTCCATCATTTTTCCGGTTGCTTTGTACACTTTATCATTCAATGCCAGCCATCGGTCGCTGATCTCTTTGGCCAACGAAGTATGATCGTAATTACTGAGCCCTTTGATTGTCATCCATTGCAATGGCGCCCAGCCATTTGGTGCATCCCATTGCTGGCCGGTTTGCTCCAATGTAGTGACCACACCACCGGGTTGTAAAAATTTTCCATTGATACTTTCTGCAACGAGATCTGCCTGCTCCTGTGTGGCCAGTTTAAAAAACAATGGTGCCATGCCTGCCAGCGTGGGTATGTTTTTTTGCTGATCATCTTCCCAATCGTAATCAACAAAAAATCCGGCTTCATTACTCCAGCAATACTTTTGAATGGCCTGCTTTCTTGCTTCTGCCAGCAGTTCATACTTTCTTGCACCGGCTTCATCAGCTTTAATGTGATGAGCTTCGGCAATGGTATGTTCAGCATAGTATAGTAAACAATTCAGATCAACCGGAACAATGGATGCAGCGCTGATACTGGCAAAGTTTTTTTCATCTTTAAACCAGCGGTGGCTGTAGTCCCAGCCAGACTCAGCACCTGCCCGCAAATGACGGTATAATGAATTAGCAGGCTGTTTAGTGCTGTGCGTCAACTCCACATCTTCCCTGTACGATTCTGGTCTGGCTGTATCATACTCATCCCAATAGCGGTTCAATATTTCGGCATCTTTCATTTTTACAACATGACTTATTGCAGAATTTTCATTGGTGAGTTCACCCTGGCCTTTCATCCAAAAATCATATTCCTTTTCCAAAGTTGGTAAAAGATCAACCAGTATGTTTTTTCCTTTGATCGTTGCCAGCAACTGCACCATCAACGCATAAAATGGGGGCTGCGAACGCCCCAGGTAATAGGAACGATTGCCATTGGGAATGAAGCCAACCGTTTGTATTAAATGTGAAAAATTAGCCACCATGTTACCGATCATTTCATGCCGGCCAGCCGCCAGTAAACCAAGCATCGTAAAATAACTGTCCCAATAATATACTTCGCCAAAACGGCCACCAGGAACAATGTAAGGATAAGGTAACGGTAACAGTGAGCCGCTTTTTTCATCGGGCTGCCGGGTTAACACTTCCCATAACTCATTGATGTGTTCGGCAGTTGTTTTGTTGGTATTGCTTTGGTAATGGCCTCCAAATAATTTGGGCTGATCAAAATTATCAGCAACAAATTTGTTTAAACTAAAAGCAGGTTCCTCTTTTTGATCCAGGTATTCCTGCTGGATACTATCAAGCGGTTTCTTTGGGATGCAATCCACAAATGTTTTGCCGTCTTCAAACACCCGGTTCATTTGTACATCATTAAACAAAGGATCGAGCTGGTAGATTTCCTGTGCCATTTTGATAAATTTTAATGTCCGCCGCCAATTTTTATTTCCACCTTTCCACCAGCTTTTAACTGCAGCCGTTTAAAAAAGAATAACAGTACAACCAGTATAGCAAGTGGTATCAATGAAAAGTAAAAAGCCGTTTGACCGCCATACGCATCAAACACATGGCCGGTGATGATGGAGCCGGTGGTGCCGCCCAGGGCAGAAAAAACAACGATCAAACCAGACATGGAACTATGCCTGTGTGCCGGCAGGTTGCTTAAAATAACAGAGTTGATAGCCGGATAGACAGGCGCTAAAAACAGACCGATCAAAGGAAACAAATATGCTACCAATGGAACATCAGCCAACGTTTTAATATCCAGGCCGGTTATGTTTTTTGTCAGCGGTACTGTAACGATAACGATTAGTGCCGAGGCAACCAAACAGCCCAGCAATACATACAACCAGTCAATTTTTTTCATCAAAATGCCTGCTAAAAAACGGCCCAATGCAATGCAGGCAGATAAAATGCTTGCCATCTGGATACTCAGGCTGGTAGAGAGTTTCAGCACATCGTTGTTAAAAGTGGGCAGCCAGCTCATAATACTCTGTTCTATCAAAACATAAAAGAAAGCACAGAAGATAAACACCAGCACCAATGGCATAATGATAAGTTTCAGCATCTCCATAAAATCATCCAACCCTGTTTTGCCAACTTCCGATTTTTGTATTTTCGATTCATCGAGTTTGGTTGATAACAACAATACAAACGCAGTGATCGTTAGCAAACCAAGTACATAATATACATTGAACCAGGCAGTGGATTTTGGATTGTCGTTGTCAACAAAATAGGCAAACAAAAAATTGCCGCCGAGTATGCCGACCATAAAAAATGATTCAAGGAAATTCATCAGGCTCAAATGTTCCTTCTCATTGTTAGTAACCAAACCAATGGTGGAGAACACTGTAACTTTTATCATGGCGAAGCCAATGCCTACCGAAGCAAACAACAACTTCGTCATTAAAAAACTATTCACTGATGGAATGAGCAAACACATGGCTGATACCAATGCCAATGCGATGAGCATGGTTTTTTTATAGCCGATTTTGTTTACCCTTGAGGCAATTAAAAAAGAAGTGATGGCGATGCTGAGGTCTTTAAAACCTTCCAGCACACTGGCGGAACCTTTGCTGACATCAAAATTATTCTGCACCTGCAATATCACCGTTCCTACACTGTTGAGTAAAATGGCGAAGACGAAATAATTTAAGAACAGCGATAATTTGATCCGGAAGTTTTGTTGCATGGCAAGTCGTTAAGGTGATGATCAAATATAGTGGTATCAATGCTTACAACCAACAATTGGCCTACAAAGAGCCGCCTTTTACCAGCATGGAATCAACGCAAACGATTTCTGAAATGGGTTGGCCCTGCAAGCGTGACAGCATTTGTTTAAAAGCCAGTTTACCCAACTTTGATCCGCTTGTTTCAACGTAGGTTACCGATGGATTGAACATGGTTGGAATAAAGCCATTGCTGATACCGATCACTGCAACATCCTGCGGCACTTTCAAATTCAGTTCATGTATAGCCCTCATCACACCGATCAGTATCAGATCGCCCATACAAAAAATTACATCCGGTGGATTGGGTGAGGTCAGTGCAGCAATGGCAACCGCCTTGGATGGTTCAGGATTTTCAGGGTAATCGATGGAGAGTTTTGTTTTGGGAGCGGTGGTTTTAAAGGTTTCCACAAATGAGTCCCTTCTTACTTTTGAAATGCTGAGGTGCGGATGGCCAAAGAGTGCCAGCACATGTTTTTTCTTTTTTTCAATGATAGCTTCGGCTGCAATGCGGGCAGCGGCTTCATCTGCAAGACAAACCGTATAGAACCCACTTTCTTCCGGTACCCGGTCGAAGAACACAACGGGTATCTCGAGGTCTTCCATTTTTTTAAATGCAGACATATCTTCCGTTGCAATGGATACGGCAGCAAACAAACCCATCACCATATTCTTGCGAAAAAATTGCAGGTTAGATGCTTCGATAGTTACATCATCCCTCGATTGCATGATCATCACGGAATAACCGTTTTGCCTGGCACCATCTTCTACTGCTGCAATAAAAGAATCGTAGAAAAAATTATCGATTGACGGAACCAAAATGCCCAACGCATTGCTTTGCCTGGTACGTAACTGGACTGCATAACTATTGGGCTCATATTCCATGGCAGCAGCCAGTTCTTTTACTTTGTCTTTGGTAGCGGTAGAAATATCCGGGTGGTCTTTCAATGCCCTTGAAACGGTAGAGATGCTGATTCCAAGTGTTTGGGACAGTTTTTTGAGCGTACTTTTTTGCATCAGGTAATTGAAATATGGTTAAGCAGTTGAGGGTTAAAGATAATTTTTTATTCGGCTTTTCAATTGATCACCAGTTGCTATATTTTTTTATCTGAAGCATGATCGCAATTTGCTTATAAAATCTCACGACTTATGGCACGGATTTTTCCTTTGTGCAAAAGATATTTAAGGAAGAAAATAAAGAGTGGCGAAATGATTTTTTCATTTGCCAACTGCATAGTAACATGCTTCGCTTTATTGAATCCGCAATATTCTATCATATTCCAGGAAATTTTCAGCGATGCCACATGGTGTAGCCACAAACCAGCGATGGTAGGTTATATTTGAAAAAACAATCATTACTTATAAATAATAAATCGATATTCCCCTGACTGCTAAAAAAATTATACGGAAAACGTTTAAGGTACTGGCCTGGATTGTGGCCAGTTTTCTATTTTTAATACTGTTGATATATATTCTCATACAGGTTCCTGGTGTGCAAAATTTTGCCCGAAAAAAGGTAGTATCATATTTAGAAGGAAAAATCCATACTAAAGTTCAGATAGCAAAACTATCGCTCGACTTTCCAAAACGCCTTGTTTTGGAAGGTGTTTATTTTGAAGACCAGAAAAAAGATACTTTATTATATGGAGGCAATATACAGGTTGATATTGCTTTACTAAAACTGATTAAAAGCCAGGTAGAAATAAATTATATCGGGCTGAAAGATTTTCACGCCAATATCTACCGTTTAGGAAAAGATACCAGTTTCAACTACCAGTATATAGTAGACGCTTTTGTAACACCTTCCACTGCACCTGCTGATACCTCTGCCGGCATGAAGATCAGCGTTGATAAAATTGACCTGGAAAACATCAGGGCAAATTTTAAAGATGACCAGACAGGAATGGATTTTTCCGGCAGCTTTGGAAAGTTTCAGACAGCATTTAAAAAGTTCGACCTGGATAAAATGAATTTTTCCCTTCCGGATATTTTACTGGAAAATGTTTCCGGCCACTTTTATCAAAATAAACCTTTGATGACACCGCAACCAGCAGCGGTAGTAGAAGCAAAAAGCAATGAACCGTTCAATCTTCAACTTGGCCTCGATAACATCAACATAAAAAATATTGGCTTTGATTACAGGAATGAGGTTTCTATCATGTCTGCCAATTTAAAGTTGGGTGAGCTATCCGGAAAAGTAAAATCAATCGACCTGGCTAAACTGGATGTACAGTTAGACAAAGTGAAGTTGCATAATACCACTGCAGGTATTGTTCTTGGCAAATCAGTTCAAACACAAATTGTAAAAGAGGAGATCAACAAAGAAGTTGCAGCACAAGCAAACAACCCCTGGAAAGTTTCCATCAATACCGTTGATTTTGAGAACAACAACATTGTTTTTAAAGATGATAACAAGCCCAAAGCGCCGGGGATGGATTTTGCCAATTTAAAGATTGACAGTTTTAAATTAAAAGGTAACAATTTTGTATTCACCCCAACTTCTTATGCTGGCAATATTACCGAAGGCGGCTTTAGCGAACAGAGTGGTTTTCACTTAAAACAGTTTACTACCAATTTTAATTACAGTGATACCGGCGCTGCATTGAGCAACCTGTTAGTGCAAACAGATCAAACAATTATTCGTGATAACATTACGGTGAAATATCCATCACTGGATGCTGTTACCAAAGACATGGGCAAATTGTACCTGGATGCCAACTTCGCAAAAAGCGATTTAGCTGCTAAAGATATTTTGCTGCTGGCGCCTCAACTGCAAGCCAATTTAAAAGGAAATGAAAATGCTGTAGTGCATGTAAATGCAAGGGTAAAAGGTTACATCAACGATCTAACTATTCCGGGTTTTGAAGTGAGTGGTATTGGCAATACTTCCATCGCTATGTCAGGCACTATCAAAGGATTGCCGGACGTAAATAAAGCGGTGTATGATTTCAACATCGGTAACTTTCAAACAACCAAAGCAGACCTTGATAAATTTCTTCCCCCCGGTACTGTGCCGGCAAACATAAGGATACCGGAAACAATGAAAGTGAGTGGCAGCTTTAAAGGGTTGGCCACCAACTTTACCACCAACATGGTGCTGCAGACAAATAAAGGCACTGCCAGTCTGAATGGCTTTTTAAACAGCACCAACGAAACGTACAACCTCAAAGGATCGCTTAATAATGTTGATGTGGGTTACCTCATCAAACAGGATACGATGATCGGCAAGGTTACCATGACTTTTGCCGCAAAAGGACAAGGTTTTTCTCCTGCCAAAATGAATACCAATGCCAGCGCCAATGTTAAAGCAGCCTGGCTCAATGGATACAATTACCAGAACCTGAATATGGTTGCGTCTATCCATAAGGGCTATACCACCATTGATGCCGGCATGGCTGATAAAAGCCTGGCCTTTAAATTAAAAGGCGAAGCATTGATCGATGATAAATTTGCCACCAATATAAAGATGCGTTTGATGCTTGATAGTATCCTGATGAAGCCGCTTGGTTTTGGCAGTACCGATCTTCGCATACATGGAAATGTAGTGGCTGACATTCCAACAGCGGATATGAATGCGCCGCAGGGCAATATCCAGATCGCTGAACTGATTGTTGCAAATGATGGAAAAAGATATGCTGCCGATACCATTACCATCAACGCTGCAACCACTGATACAGGAAAGATCATCACATTGAATTCCCAAATAGCTACGGCTGCATTATCCGGCAACTATAACCTGGCAACCATAGGTACCGGCGCTATGCAGGTGATCAATAAATATTATAACCTTGGTATAAAAGACACGGCAATCACCAATGATAAGTGGACCCTGGATGCGAAGATCATCCCGGATAGTTTGCTGTTTAATTTTGTGCCAGCCATTGCCGGAACAGATACCATAAATATGCACGCCAATTTTGATGGCAGCACAGAAAAACTTAACCTGCTGGTAAATGCCCCAAAAATTCAAATGGGCGAACAGGTGTTGGATAGTTTAACTGTAACGGCCGGCAATGCAGGTGACCAATTTGTTTATGCTGCATCGGTGAATACCGCAGGCAGCAAGAGTTTCCGGTTACAGAAAACAAACCTGGACGGTTTTATTGCCAATAATGAATTGTACACTAAATTGAACATCAAAGACATTGAGGGAAAAGATAAATACCAGGTAGGCGCTAAAATAGCGCAGGAAAAAGAGGGCGCTATCAGGGCAAGCTTGTCGGATACTTTACTGCTGGATTTTGAAAAATGGGCAGTTGATAACAGCAACTACATTAAGTACGACAGCACCGGCATTATCGTACATAATTTTGCCATCAGCAACAGCGGCCAATCATTAAAGATCAATTCTCAAACAGAAAATGTTACTGCTCCAATCGATTTAAGCCTGAACAATTTTCACATTAAAACACTTACCAACCTGGCTGAACAGGATTCGTTATTGATGGATGGCGTGATCAATGGAAATGTGCTGGTAAAAAATGCGATGACGGCACCGGTATTTACTGCCGACATCAGTGTTGATTCACTCACTTATAACACTGACACTGTTGGCAACATTATAGTAAAAGTGGACAATGAAACCGCCAATGCTTATAATGCAGATGTATCTATTACCGGAAATGGCAATGATGTAAAACTGGCAGGTAAATATTATACCGGTGAAAGCCGCATGGACATGAAACTGAATGTAAACAATTTTAACCTGGCCACCATTAAGCCTTTTACATTCGGTGCATTAACACAAGCTGATGGCAGCCTGAAAGGTGCAGTAGATATTAAAGGTACTGCCGACGACCCAGACTTGAATGGCGAGCTGCGTTTTGAAAATGCCAGTCTTACCCCACAGGCAAGTGGCGAAAAATTACGCCTCTCAAACGAAGCCATCAGCATCTCCTCTACCGATATTAGTTTTGACCAGTTCACATTAATTGACTCTGCGGGCAACAAGGCCATTATTGATGGAAATATTTTTACAGAAGATTTTAAAACCTTCCGTTTTAACCTTGACTTTAATGCCAAGAACTTCCGTGCTTTAACGGCGCCTCCAAAACAGAATGCCCTGTACTATGGCGATATGAACATTGACGCAGATGTAACGGTGAGGGGTACACTAACAGCACCAAATGTAAATGCTGATCTTAAAATTAATAAAGCTACCAACATTACTTTCGTTTTGCCAAGCACCAATCCTGAAATTGAAGGCAGGGATGGCGTGGTAGAATTTGTAGATGTGTATGGTGGCAATACTGACAGTATTTTCAGGGCAGCGCTGGATACACTAAATCGTTTTCCTGCATTGGCTGGAATGGACATTACCGGCACATTACAATCAGATACGGCTGCACAAATTACATTGGTAATAGACGAACGGAGTGGCGATGCAGTAAAGATAAAAGGTAAGGCTGACCTTGCAGGTGGCATTGATAAAAGTGGCAAAATTACTTTGACGGGCAACTATGAGTTGCAGAATGGATCGTACCAGTTAAGCCTTAGTTTATTAAAAAGGCAATTCATTATTCAACAGGGAAGTGTAATTACCTGGACCGGCGACCCAATGAGCGCCAATGTAGATATTACCGCAGTATATGTTGCGAACACACAACCTGTTAACCTGTTACAAAGTGAGCTGGCCAACCTTTCTGCAACAGATGTAAATAAATATAAAGCAAAAGTACCTTTCAATGTATTGCTGAAAATGAAGGGTGAATTATTGAAACCTATCATCACTTTTGACATTGTATTGCCGGATGATCAGCAATCGAAATGGGCAGATGTAGAAACCAAACTGGAACAGGTAAGACGGGATGACGCAGAGTTAAACAAACAGGTTTTTGCGCTGCTGTTACTCAACCGCTTTGTGCAGGAAAACCCACTGGAAAATGCAGCCGATGCCACTTCATTGTTGGGTACGGCTAAATCAAGTGTAAGTAAAATATTAACCGAACAGTTGAATAACCTGGCCGGAAGCCTCATCAAAGGCGTTGACCTCAACTTTGGCGTAAACAGCGAAGATGATTACTCCAGCGGCACCCGTACCAGCCGTACTGACCTAACCGTTGGCGTTAGTAAGAACTTATTGAACGACCGCCTGCGTGTTAGCGTGGGCAGCAACTTTGAACTGGAAGGTCCGGCCAACAGCAACCAAAGCGCCAGTAACATTGCCGGCGATGTGGCGGTGGATTATTTATTGAGTAAAGATGGCCGTTATACACTGCGTGCTTATCGCCGCAACCAATACGAAGGCGTGATAGAAGGACAGGTGGTTGAATCTGGCGTTGCATTCATTTTTAGTTTTGATTTTAACCAGTTTAAACAGATACTGAACCGTAAAACAGAAGAGCAAAAAATATTGGAGAAAGCAGAAAAGGAAAGAGAAAAAGCCAGGGAAAAGAAAGAGAAAGCAGATAAGGAAAAAGCTGATCAACAGGCAGCGGCCGACCAAAAGATTAAATAGGATTGAATTCGGTTGGTACTAAGTTGACAGGTTTAAATTTTTAAGGTAAGATAAACCCCGTCAGCGGTTGGATGAAGAAAGTAAATCTTATTTTTTGAAGAGAAATCATAAACCGCCGTCGGGGCTGGGTTTACAGACCTTAATCTAAAAAGAGATGAAACCCCGTCAGCGGTTTAAAACGCTGACGGCGGTTGAACGAAGAGGCCTGATCTTATTTTAAAAGCCACCTGGATTAGTAAGCTGAAGATGCTTCATATTCAACAGTACAAGTGAGTGACACAACGATGCTGCCATGAAATACAAATGATCGTAACAAAAAGATAAAATAATCAACGGTCATACTGAATGATCTCTATACACGGAACAAATGAAGTTTAGTTTTTCTACCATACCACATTATGTGCAGGGCAAAAATATTTTTGCTGTCATCATACTATCACTGTTTGCCGCCTCCTGCAGCAACATTAAATATGTCCCTAAAGGCGAGTCATTGTACACCGGCTCTAAAATAAAATATGTACCATCTGATACCACCCGCAGCGAACAAAAAGCTGTGCTGAAAGAAGAACTGGAAGCTATTGTGTTACCAAAGCCCAACACCACTATATTAGGACTTCGTCCTAAGTTATGGTTTTACAATATTGCCGGAACGCCCAAGGGCAAAGGGTTGCGCTACCTGATAAGAAATAAATTAGGTGAACCCCCTGTTTATGCCAGCGATGTAAATTTTGTAAAGAACAATAATATCATGATCAACCGCCTGCAAAACAGGGGTTACTTTAATGCTGGTGTAAGGTTTGATACTACCACCAAAAATAAAAAAACGGAAGCCCTGTTTACCGTAAAACCGTCGGTGCAGTATATTATCGATACCGTTAATTTTCCAAGAGATTCAAGCGAACTCAGCGCTGCTATCCGTTCGGTAACCAGGCGTTCTCCTTTACGACGTGGCAGACCTTATGATTTGGATGTAATAAAAAATGAACGCATCCGGATTGACAGCAGGCTGAAACAAAAAGGCTATTTCTTTTTCAGCGAAAATTATTTACTGGCCAAAGTTGACAGTACCATCGACAGCAGCCAGGTCAATATTTACATGACCATAAAACCTGAAACCCCGCCGCAGGCAAAACATCCCTACCGCATTGGCGATGTAATAATTTATGCAGATTACAGTATTGCCAGCGATACTTCTTTTTCAAGGGACAAAGCAGTTTTTTACGATAGCTTTTATGTGGTAGATCCGTTAAAGAAATTTAACCCCCGCATGTTCAAACGTAATATCCGCTTTCATCCCGGCGATTTGTATAACCGCAACGACCATAACCTAACCCTCAGCCGGCTGGTAAGTTTGGGAGTGTACAAATTTGTGAAAGCCCGTTTTGAAGAAGTAGATACGGTCGCCGACAGAAGGCTGAATACCTTTTATTATTTATCGCCCAATAATACATGGTCGGCAAAGGCACAAGTTTCGGCGCTTACCAAATCGAACAACTCTACAGGTACAGATTTGACATTAAGTTTAAAAAACCGAAACGCTTTCAGAAGTGCTGAGCAGCTCAGCATCAGTGGTTTTTACGGCATTGAAACACAGATAGCCGGTAATCAAAATGTGGGGACCAACCGCTTTGGCGTTAACCTCGATCTTATGATCCCACGCATCATTGGCCCGATAAAATTTGGCCGCAACAGTGATTTTGTACCTAATACCAAAATCAACTTAGGCTATGAATTTTTCAGGCGTACCGATCAGTACACACTCAACAGTTATAAAACCAGTTTTGGCTGGCAATGGAATACGAGTGTTACCAAAGAACACCAGTTTAATCCCATTGCCATCAATTATGTATTGCCATCCAGCATTACACCGCAGTTTCAATTGGGGCTTGATACCAACATTACATTGGCAAGAAGTATCGAACGCCAGTTCATCATCGGATCAAATTATAATTACAATTACAACAGCCAGGCAAAGCCCAATAACAAAAGGCACAACTTTTATTTCAATGGCAATGCAGATTTCTCCGGTAATATACTTGGCCTCATTACCGGTGCGGATGTACAAAATGGTAAGGAGAAAAAAATATTCAACACGCCCTTTTCACAATACGTTCGTGGC
>CAXTPJ010000026.1:0-12136 GCA_964245855.1 uncultured Ferruginibacter sp.
TCATCTTTGCCTTCCGGCAAATATTTCGCATCTATAAAATTATAGCCAAGTTCTGTAACCGGATGTTTGATGATATTGTTCATACCCCTATCCCCTAAAGGGGAACTGTAATTTTTTAAATTATTAGTCCCTGCAAGTATAGCCGGGTGCTTGTACTTAAGTTTTCCAAATCCCCCTTTAGGGGATAGGGGAATTATTCTACTGTTACACTTTTCGCCAAATTCCTTGGTTTGTCAACATCTACACCTCTTGCAATACCCATGTAGTAAGAAAGTAATTGCAATGGGATGCAACTTAACATGGGCGCCAAAATTTCATCTGCCGGTGGCACTACAAACACATCATCGGCAAGGCCGGGAATAACTTCATCACCTTCAGTAATAATGGCAATTACTTTTCCCCTTCTTGCTTTGATCTCCTGTATATTACTTACTATCTTTTCGTGGTAACTGTCTTTGGTGGCAACAAACACCACCGGCAACGTTTCAGTTACCAATGCAATAGGGCCATGTTTCATTTCTGCAGCAGGGTAACCTTCTGCATGTATGTAAGAAATTTCTTTCAGTTTTAAAGCGCCTTCTAAAGCAATGGGGAAGTTGTAGCCACGGCCAAGGAACAATGCATCGGTTGAATCTTTGTATTTTTCAGCGATGGTTTTAATGGCTGCTGCATTGGCCAGCAACGCTTCCACTTTTTCCGGAACGGCTTCCAGTTCGAACAACAGTTGGCGGAAACGTTCATCCGGTATGGTGCCATTGTCTTTGGCTATTTTTAATGCCATCATGGTCAGCACTGCTAACTGGCCCGTGAATGCTTTGGTACTGGCAACGCCAATTTCAGGACCGGCATGCGTATAAGCGCCACCGTGACTGATCCTGGCGATAGACGACCCTACTGCATTTACAATTCCGAATATGATAGCACCCTGTTCTTTCGCCCTTTCAATGGCCACCAGTGTATCGGCCGTTTCACCGCTTTGTGAAATGGCAATGATGATATCGCCGGGATTGATGATCGGGTTACGATAACGGAACTCGGAAGCATATTCAACTTCTACCGGGATGCGGCACAATTCTTCAATGATGTATTCTGCCACCAAACCGGCATGCCAACTGGTACCACAGGCCACAATCATGATGCGTTTAGCATTTTTAAAAGCATCAATGTTATTTTGTACACCACTCATGCGGATAACGCCGTTAGATGCGTCTAACCGTCCACGTAAGCAATCGTGAATGGTGCTGGGTTGTTCAAAAATTTCTTTCAGCATAAAATGGTCGTAGCCGCCTTTTTCAATGGCTGCCAATTCCATATCCAGCTTGGTTACGAATGGAGTGATTTTTTCGTTGCCCAAATTTTTCAGGATCAGTTCATCCGGTTTTACAATGGCCAGTTCGTAATCGTTCACATATACCACTTCTTTGGTGTATTCCAGCATTGGAGAAGCGTCACTTCCTAAAAAATGTTCGCCTTTTCCTACGCCGATCACCAATGGACTGCCTTTTCTTGCAGCGATAATAGTTTCCGGGTCATCCTGGCTCACCAGCAAAATACAATAAGCTCCGGTGATCCTTTTCAAAGCGATCCGCACGGCTTCTTCCAAACCGCAATGGTTGTTTTCTTTAATATCTTCAATAAAATTCAGCAATACTTCTGTATCGGTATCACTGGTAAAAGTGTATCCCTTTTTGGTAAGGTCTTTTTTTATCTGAGCATAGTTTTCAATGATGCCATTGTGTATCATGGCCAATTTACCACTGGCAGAGGTATGCGGATGCGCATTGCGGTCGTTTGGTTCGCCATGCGTTGCCCAACGGGTGTGGCCGATGCCAATATGTGAATGAAGGTCAGCGCCTACAACAAATTCTTCCAGGTCAGACACCCGCCCTTTCTTTTTGTACACTTTTAAACCACCATTCAGCAGGGCAACACCGGTGCTGTCGTAGCCACGGTATTCTAACCTTTTCAGTCCTTTTATTACAATTGGGTAAGCCTCTCTCGGGCCGGTATATCCTACAATTCCACACATAAATAAATGATTTAATAATGATGATAAGACTTCTTTTGTGCTGTTATCTCCACATTTTTTGATAATAAATTTTGCACTCACCGCATTTTCATCCGAAATGCTAGCGGAGTGTGGAGAAATTAGTCAAACGTTTGCAAATTAACGAAAATGTGTTGTAAATGTTATGTAATCAGGGTAATGTATTGTTATGGTGACAATCAATACAAATCATTCTTTACATATCGATTGTTGAAATGCCAAAAATCAATCCTTGCCTTTATTTAAAAGACTAAGTAAGGTAGAATGTAACTGGATATGCCTTGCTTTTAGTGCCCCTTTTAAACATATTGTTTTCACCTCTGCCGCCGGTGGGGCTGCGTAACCGGAACGCCACATCTTTTGCTTCTTTGAAAAAATTTGCTCCGCATTTTTTCAATCACGCCTTGGCGTGACCGAACCAAAAGATGTGGCTAACCCGGTTACTGGTTTTAATTACAAGCAGATGATGCAAGCATATTTTTGTACTATTACAAAGGCTAGCAAATATTTTCAAAATTATCCTTCGCCTCTTTGCATGGTTTATCTGCCCGAGAGAATTTCATTCAGGCGGCGTGAAAAAAGATACTAAGTAAATGACATTACAATTCGATTATGTAATATGTAATCGATATCAGTTAGATGAAGCCCTTTTGATCTTCAATTTTCCGAAGCGGTTCTTTACGTCATCAATGGCTTTGTATAAATCTGTTTTTCGCTCTTTGTTATCGAACAGATCTGCCTGGATGGCTTCGTTGGTGAGTTCGCTTAATCTTACGCCAAGCAACCTGACCGGTTGCCCTTTTTTGTATAATTGATGGAAGAGTTTTTTGGCAACGGGAATGATCTCATCATCAGAAGAAGTATATGGAACGGATGTTTGTTTGGATGGCGTTTCAAAATCAGGGTAGCGGATCTTTACAGCGATGCAGCCGGCTACTTTTTTATCCTGCCGCAATTCGTAAGCGATCTTTTCTGTTAAGCGCACGATTTCACTCATTAAAAAATCAATGTCTGTTTTGTTTTCGTTGAATGTATTTTCAGATGATACGGATTTCGATTCGTGGTATTGCACTACTTCGCTGTTGTGAATGCCGAAGCTTTTATGCCAAAGGTCAACTCCCCATTTGCCAATGCGCTCTTCCAGTTCTTCTTTGGTGCGGCTGCTTACATCACCAATGGTGTAAATGCCCATCGACTTCAATACGTCATGCGTATGATCTCCAACACCGGGAATCTTATTAACTGCCAGCGGTGCTAAAAATTCCTTTTCCTGCCCGAAAGGGATTTGCAGGTAGCCGTTGGGTTTAGCAGCATTGGTGGCAATCTTCGCCATCATTTTACTGGAAGATAAACCGAAAGAGATGGGAAGTTTTGTTTCGTCCATGATCTGTTTGCGCAGGTCGATGGTCCATTGCAATGGGTTAAAAAATTTTTCCATTCCGGTGAGGTCGAGGTAAAATTCATCGATGGATGCCTTTTCAAACAATGGCGCTTTGGAGGCGATGATCTGTGTAACCCAACGGGAATAACGGCTGTATTCGCCACGGGTGCCTTTTACTACAATGGCCTGCGGACAAAGCTGCAGCGCTTTCTTAGAAGGCATTCCCGAATGGATGCCGAATTTTCTTGCCTCATAACTGCAGGCCGCCACCACCCCACGTTCGCTGCCGCCAACGAAAACAGGTTTGCCTTTCAGTGAAGGATCATTCAATATTTCTACCGAAACGAAAAAGGAATCGAGATCGAAGTGAGCTATGATGCGTTGAGGAGTTTTGCTCATAAGATGTGATTATTACGAGCTGATTCTTAGAAAAATTTTTTAGCTAATATTGATAAAATAAATTGCAGTATGCCAATTCCAACTATCCAAACAATGGTTTCTGTTTTGGCTTTATTTATTCTATCTATCAAATCAATTTTATCTTCTTTAACAAGAAAAACATCCTTTTTAGTATTGATCTTTTCTTCGATAATTTGTTCAATTTCGCCTACAACAAGCTTAGCATCTTCCGAACTTTTAAAATGCTTGTTCGGAATTTCATAAATTTTCAGTGATTGCACGGCCGTCATAGTAATAAGATTGATTAAACAAATATAATTATTTACCGGTAGATATCCAGCAAACCATCGGGTAAAGTGACAAACACTTTCCTGTTTTTAACGTCAATTTTTTCGAGTGAACCTTCATGGATTGGGATGAGTGCTTCTTTGCCATCCAGCAATATGGCGCACAGAATCTGGTGCGGCTGTTCAATTACTTCCAGTATTTCGCCGAGGTTTTCCCCATCGTTCACCATATTAAAACCAAGCATGGCAATGGGTGATGATTTGGCGGCGAATTTTTTAAAATCATCTTCTGCCAGCCAGGTTTCTTTAGGAGTGAGTTTGCGGGCAGTTTCCTTGGTATCGATACCTTCCAGTTTGATGAAAATTTCATTATCATTTTTGATGGAAGTGGCGCTGATGAAGTAAGGCATAAAATTATCATTCCCGTCTTCAACAAATATGGTTTCCAGGCCTTTTAAAGCTGTTTTCTTGCCGAGGTTATGCTGTAATACCAGGTCGCCTTTTAAACCATGACTGGCAGCGAATTTCCCTATTTTAAAATATTGATTCATTGAGGTGCAAGTTAGTGGAATAGAAAAAGTATCAAACAATATCGTTTCACGCAAAGCCGCAAAAAAACAAAGGCGCTAAGTTGTAGTTTAAAGGCACAAAAAAAGCAACCTCAAAATGGAGATTGCTTGAAAGAATTAATGAAACAGGGGGGATATTACTCTTCTGTTTTAGTTTCTTCTGTTGCGGGGGCAGTTGCTTCAGGAGCTGCTGCTGGTGCTACTTTTCTTACTACCGGTTGGTTGCGGCTATCCTGGCGTGCCTTTTTATGGGCTCCCTGGCGCCTGGCCACATGAGCATCATGCTCAGTACTCCATGCAGTAAATTTTTGCATTGCAGCGGCTTCATCGAACAAGCCTAAGCTTACGCCTCTCAGCAAATGTTTCAGGAACAATACCCCTTTGAATGAAAGGATACGACGTACCGTGTCAGTTGGCTGAGCACCTTTGTGTAACCAGTCCAAAGCTTTTTGACGATCGATCTGAATTGTTGCGGGAACAGTCAGCGGATTGTACGTTCCGAGTTTCTGAATAAATTTGCCATCACGAGGGCTTCTACCATCTGCTACAACGATGAAGTAGAAAGGCCTCTTTTTAGACCCGTGGCGTTGCAGTCTCATTTTAACAGCCATAAAAAATAGACATTTTTTTGGGTTGTGAATAAATAGGGTTTATTTTCCTTAAATAAGGACGGCGAAGATAATAACCTGGGCAACAATATCCAAATATTTGTAACTGCCGGGCAAAATTTATGATTAACGGCTATTTTTGTTAACTTAATCACCCATTTTACCAGATTGACCATTTTGATTTATAACGGCAAAAAGTTGCGTAAAGGACTACAGTACAAGCGTGCGACGCCACTGAAGCCTAATAATATTACCAAAGCTGGTTTACAAAAATAATTATGAGAAAATATTTACTGGTATCCCTGCTATTTGCGCTGGCTGCCTGCAGCAGTTCAAGCAGGCTTAAAAAATATTACACACCGGAAGATAAAACGGTGTTTGAACTGGTGGAACGCCTGCAGAAAAACGCCGGTGATGAAGAGGCGGCGACCCTGCTGCCGGAAGCATACAAAACTGCTGCAGATAAACGCAGAGAACTGAATGAAGCTAATTATGCCAACCTGCCGCCAGGCGACCGTTATATGCAGATGATTAAAGAATATGAGGTGATGAAACTGATGTATGAAAAGATCAGTGCTGCGCCGGCGGCAAAAGCTGTTGTGCCAACATTGTGGGATCCTTCTGTGGCGATTTTAAAAGCGAAAAATGGCGCAGCAAAAGAATATTACAACCAGGGCCTGGAATACATGACCTATGATAACCGGCAGGCGGCCCGCAATGCGTACGACTATTTTGTAAAGGCCAATATTGCCATGCCGGGATATGAAAAAGTGAATATGATGATTGACGAAGCAAGGGAAAAAGCTTCGATTAAAGTGATTGTTCGCAACGCTAATTATTACAACTATAGTTTTAATTACTGGGGTTTTCAGAGCGATTGGTTGCAACAGCAGATCGTAAGTGATTTGAACAGGCAATCTTTCCGGGATGTACGTTTTTATACCGACCAGGATGCCAACTTTAACCATATAAGGGCAGACAGGATTGTAGAATTGAATTTTACAGAGCTTTACATCGGGCAATTGTTTAACAACCGAAGTACTTTTAAAAGAAGCAAGGAAGTGCAAAATGGCACTACAAGATCGAACCCGCCGCAGCCGGTTTATAAAACCATTTATGCTACAGTGACCGCCAACACAAGGTACATGCAAAGCAGGGCCACACTGGAATGCCGCATTTACGACCAGGCTACGGGAAGCAACATATTATACGACCGCTTTCCGGATAATTATGAATGGAAAGTAGTGACGGCTTCTTACACAGGTGATAAGGAGGCCTTATTGCCCGCTGACTGGACGATGATCAACAACCGTTATGTAAACCCGCCTACCCGTTATGAAATTGCTGACCGTTTGGTACGCAACTGTTACAATTTGTTATTGAGCAGGATTAAAAATGGCGTGCAGTTTGGAAGTTAAATGATTACTTAATAATGGATAAAAAAGAAAATACTACTACCCATAAGCCTTTTGCACAAACTTTTTTTCATGGCACTAAATGTGACCTGACAATCGGCGACTTAATTACAACGGGTTTCAACTCCAATTTTGGCAAAGGCAACAAGGCAAAATTTATTTACCTGTCTGCAACATTAGATGCAGCCGTATGGGGCGCTGAACTTGCCTTGGGAGAAGGAGCTGAAAGAATATACCTTGTTGAGCCAACCGGCCCGGTTGAAGATGATCCTAATTTAACCGACAAAAAATTTCCGGGAAACCCTAGCATGTCTTACCGTTCTATACATCCTTTTAAGGTAGTAGGCGAAGTTACCAACTGGCAGGGGCATGCACCTGAGCAGCTAAAAGCTATGAAAGAGGCCGTTCAAAAAGCAAGGGAATCAGGCATTGAAGCCATCGAAGATTGAACAAATGTGGCCTTCCGTTTATTTTTTATGAAAAGGAAAATAGCGGGCGCCTACCTGCAGCGACGTTGAATACAAACTCACTCTTCCATCTCCAACACCGGTCATTGGTAAACTGAAGGATGGCTCGGCCAGCAACGACCATTTGGAAGTCAATTGTTTTTCAATTCCTACAGAAAATGAAAATTGGGAGAACCAATGTTTGTTGCCGGTGTACACCCACGAAGTTTCGTAAGGCACATTGTACCTGGTGTAGCGGTAATCGCAGTCTTCTTTTTTCATGATGTAAGAAGATGCTGAAACGGTCCCGTAGAAAGTGAGTCCATTTTTTTGAATAAAATTATAACGCACCGTAACCGGTATTTCATACACCAGGCAGGCCGCATCCACTTCATCTATCTTAACATTGTACCAGTAAGAACCTTTCTTTGGATGATAATCGTTCGGTCCGGCTGAATACTTTTTATTACTAACATACAAACCGGTTTGTACACTCCATTCTTTACTGATCTGGTAACCTGCACCGATACCATATTTTGGTACTACTCTACTGTTGGCAAAGGATAAAAATTTAACCCCGGCTGCATCGCAACCCACAACGGCCACCAGGTAGAAACCATTGCCATGGCCTTTTTCCTTTTTTGCATCCGATTTTTTTGTAGCGGTTGTATTGCTGTCTTTTACTATTTTCTTTTGTTCTATTGCAATATTTTTTGCAGTGTCTGATTTGATTTCGTCAGCCACTTTAAAACTTTTATCTGCAACGGTTTGTTGTGCAACAGTTTGATCAACGATGTCATTTTTCGTTGTTGCATTTTCATCAGCCGTAAATGTATCAATATCTGCTGCTGATGCGGTAGCAGTTGTTTTAGCTTTTGATTTCCCTTTGATCTTTTTTGAAGGAGCAGTTTTATTGGTTGATAAGTCGTCATTGCCAGTTGCATTATCACCACTTGCTACATCTTTTGCAACTGCTTTTTTCTTACGTGTCTTAGTTGATATGCCGGGGTTGGTTCTTTCAACATCCGTAGCTATTTTTTGCTGATTGATAGCAGTTGTTGTTTGCTTTTCGCCAGTTGATTGAACAGGAGTATTTGCAGGGATTTTTGTATTGCCCGGTTCATTTTCAGTTGTAATTGCTATACGGGCATTTTTATCATCCGGCGTAGCTGTTGTTGATTGATTATTAGCGGTTATTTTCTCTTGTTGTTGTTTATCCGTTGCAGTGGTTGTTTCTTCTGTAGCTATTGTTGTTTTATTGGGTTGAATTGCTTTGTAAATACCCCATGAACCTGCCATCAGTAATGGCAGCAGCCACCACCAAAAAAGAAATCTTCGTTTCTTTTTACCATCCAGCAGTGCTTCCATTTTTTGCCAGGCCAGTTCATCACACACCGGCTGGCTGTTTTCGGCAGCCTGCTTTATCTTGTTTTCAATATATTCAAATTGCTTTTCTTTGCTCATACAATTTTTCGTTTGCTTCCTTCAGCATTTTTTGAATATTCATTCTTGCTTTGGCGAGATTAGATTTTGAAGTACCTACAGAAATATTTAACTGTTGTGCTATTTCTTCATGTTTGTAACCATCAATAATGTGCAGGTTAAAAACAGTGCGGTAACTGGGCGATAAGGCTTGTACCATAGCCATAATTTCTTTGTACGACATGGAGTCGATGGCCGTTTCTGCATTGTCAGTTATTTCGGTATGGGTACCCTCCAGTTCGCCGGTCAGGTAATTATTTTTATTTTTTCTGAAATGATCGATAGCAGTATTGATAATGATCGTTTTCATCCAACCCATTAACGACGCTTCATAATTATCGTGTCTTGGATTGAATAAACTGATGTTCTTAAAAATTTTCAGGAAACCATCGTTCACCACTTCTGTTGCATCATCATGCGTGTTGCAATACCGCATGCAAATGCCCATAGCAAAACCGTAGTAAGAATGGTAGAATTCTTTCTGGCTTTGTCTGTTTGCGTTAACGCAACCCTGGATGATATGGGTGAGTTGCTGCCGCTCTGGCAAAATGATCCGTTTTATGGTTAGCCCTTTAATTGATATAACAATTTTTTCTGGTTCACAGTAGCAATCGTAAATCAATAAAAAAGGGTTGCCTTTGACACAAATAAAATTACTGCTAATTAACTATACGCAGCAAACAAAAAGAGCCGGCTTAAAGCCGGCTCCTGAATTATGTTCTATACAAATTATCTTCTTCCCATTCCCGGCATACGGCCCATCGGCATCTTGTTCATCATTTTCATCATGCCTTTCATTTGTTCAAACTGTTTTAAAAACTGGTTCAGTTCAGCAATGTCTTTACCGCTTCCTTTGGCAATGCGGGCCTTGCGGCTGGGATTGATTACATCAGGATTGCGCCTTTCTTCCAGCGTCATTGAATTGATCATGGCTTCAATGCCTTTGAAGGCATCATCATTGATATCTACGTCTTTTATCTGTTTACCTACGCCGGGTATCATGCCCATCAGATCTTTCAGGTTACCCATCTTTTTTATCTGCTGCAACTGGGTTTTAAAATCTTCAAAATCAAACTGGTTTTTGCGTATCTTTTTTTCCAGTTTAGCGGCTTCTGCTTCATCAAATTGTTCCTGTGCTTTTTCTACCAGGCTCACAATATCACCCATGCCCAAAATACGCTGGGCCATCCTTTCAGGATAAAACACATCCAGGGTATCCATCTTTTCGCCGCTGCTGCTGAATTTGATCGGTTTGTTTACCGTGTATTTGATAGACAACGCCGCACCGCCTCTTGTATCGCCATCCAGTTTGGTTAACACAACACCGGTAAAATCGAGGCGCTCGTTAAAGGCAGCCGCCGTATTTACTGCATCCTGGCCGGTCATACTATCCACCACAAATAAAATTTCCTGTGGATTGATGGCTGCTTTTACATTGGCCACTTCTGTCATCATCACTTCATCCACCGCCAAACGGCCGGCCGTATCAATGATGATCACATTTTTATTTTTCGATTTTGCCTCTTTGATCGCATTCTGCGCAATAGAAACAGCATCCTTATTTTCTCTTTCTGAATATACATCAACGCCGATTTGTCCGCCCAATACTTCTAACTGGTCAATCGCCGCAGGACGATAGATATCTGCCGCTACCAGCAAAGGCGATTTTCCTTTTTTTGTTTTGAGGTAATTGGCCAGTTTACCGCTGAAAGTCGTTTTCCCACTACCCTGCAAACCTGCAATTAAAATGATGGCAGGGTTACCGGTTATGTTGAACTGGCTTTCGGTGCCGCCCATCAACTCGGTCAATTCATCCTGTACAATTTTTACCATTTGCTGGCCAGGATTCACTGACAGCAACACTTTTGAACCCAGTGCTTTTTCTTTTACCTTGTCGGTAAATTCTTTGGCGATCTTGTAGTTCACATCCGCATCTACCAGCGCACGGCGAATGTCTTTTACGGTATTGGCAATATTGAGTTCCGATATCCTTCCTTCACCTTTAATATTCTTAAAAGCACTTTCGAGTTTCTCACTTAGTGAATTGAACATGATTTATTATGATGATTTTGGTATGATTATTATGATTGCTATGATTCAGTTTATTAGAATATTAATCTCCTATTAATTCATTTTTTTGTTTACAAAACGTTTAAAATTTAAACTTGGGCAACCGAAATTGATTAGTAATCCAACTTCAATTTTGAAAGCTTCCACGTAGTTTTGAATTTGATTGTAACTGGCATTATTTAATTCTGATCCGCTTTCAATTCAAGCAAAACTTTTTGTTCTACTAAAATATCTACCTTCTCGTTCCTACTCATTCATTTTCATAAAAAATGGCCTGTTCTTTTTCTACTGCAAAAGAAAGATTTGTTTTCTTCAATTCGATGATCAACGCACGTTGATAAACAATTTCCGGAAAGCCTAATCCCAATTGCCGATGAACTTTCATGGCAAGGCCGATAATTTCTTTCATAATGTCGGAGTATTTATAATTTACCTGGTCCATTAGTCATCTAAAAAAAATAGTGAACGGTAAGGTTCACTATAAATAAGTTTGCAAATGTACTAAATCTTTATTCTGCTTCAAACCCTTTCTGATATTGATTCGATAAACTCCTGCCGCATCTTACTCTAATCATTCACAATCATAGCAATCATACCAATCATGATAATTGTCACGCTCCCAAATACGGTTTCAACAATTTACACCTTGATACTGCCCTCAACTTGGTAATAGCTTTGTCTTTTATCTGGCGAACCCTTTCCCGGGTAAGGTTGTAGCGCTCGCCAATGTCTTCAAGGCTTAACGCATGGTCTACGCCGATGCCAAAAAAATAGCGCACCACTTCTTTTTGGCGTTCGGTCAACGTACTTAACGAACGGTTGATTTCTTCTGTAAGTGAAGCATTGAACACCAAATACATATCGGTACTTTCTGAATTAGGGTTTACCAGCACATCAATCAACGAACCTTCTTCACCTTCGGCAAAAGGCTGGTCCATACTTACATGCCTTGCCGCTGCATTCAATGTAGCAGCCACTTCCGAGGTGTCAATATCAAGGTAAGCTGCAATTTCGTCGGCGGTTGGTTCCCTTTCAAACTCCTGTTCCAGGTGCGAAAATGCTTTGCTGATGCGGTTGGTTAATCCTACCTTATTAAGTGGTAAACGAACGATCCTCGACTGTTCTGCCAGGGCCTGTAAAATACTCTGGCGTATCCACCATACGGCATAAGAAATGAATTTAAACCCACGGGTTTCATCAAAACGCTGGGCAGCTTTAATGAGGCCAACATTTCCTTCATTGATTAAATCGGGTAAGGTTAATCCCTGGTTTTGGTATTGCTTGGCAACGGATACCACAAAGCGGAGATTGGCTTTGGTAAGTTTATCGAGCGCTGATTGGCTTCCCTGCCTTATCATCACCGCCAGTTTTACTTCTTCTTCAGGATTGATCAATTCTACTTTGCCAATTTCCTGTAAATATTTTTCTAAAC
>CAXTPJ010000027.1:0-12133 GCA_964245855.1 uncultured Ferruginibacter sp.
ATTGCTATGTTGAGCATAATGAGTAAAAAATTTAATTAACTCAAACAACTTCTTAGTCTCTATTTACTTTTTTTCTTGATAAAAAAGTAACAAAAAAATCAAGGCTTCGAATAAAAAGGCTGAAATTTTTCGCATCAGCCTAAAATCAAGGAACTCGCCGCAAGAACTTTTTAATCTATAAACTATGCCGGCTCAAACAGCCTTGATTTTTTAACGGCTGATGCGAAAAATTTCTAGCACTTTTTATTCAAGGCCATTTCAATCACATCTTTGGAAGTATAGACTTGAACTATCTCTTTAAAACCGGGATATTTCGAATAATAGTTGGAAGGATTTTAAATAATAATTGCACCGATTATCTCTACTCGTAACTTAAACCAGCAACTGGGTTAGCCACTTTTTTCTTAAAAAAAAGTAAAAGCAGCGGCGTTACAGTTATCCCGAAGTTTTCGGGACCGGCAGTGTAGGCAGAACCTAGCAATAAAAAACTGTTTGAATTTAAACTGGCTGATTGATTTAAAAGGCCAAAGTTGCCATTATAACTGTAAGTACAAGTGAGTGACACAACGCTGATGCCATGAAATACCACTGCTGATCTAATAAAACCTTTCACCACTTCTAAGCCAATTACCGCCGTATTTATTTCCAGCATCACCGGTGCTGTGTTATCAAAAAATTGCCCTGGACAGCAGATTATTTTTACATCGTAATTAAAATCATCACAACAAAAAATAACTACAATGACAACAACTGAAATGGTAAAAGTGTACGTAAATCAACTCTGCGCTGAGATTGGCTGCACGCCGGAAAGCATTTACAACAAAGAAAGCAACTCCTGGTTTTTCAGCAGGGGATCCGCATCGGTAGAGGTTTTCATGTCTTCGTACGAAACCGTTGTAAAAACAGTGCGCACATTTGTCCGCTGCTTTGCACCCGTGTTTCCAGTTCCGGCAGATAACATGAAAAAGGTACAACTGTTCCAGGAAGCATTGCAGAACAACACCAATTTTATGGGCGTAAAATTAGCGGTGATGCCGGAAAAAGGCTACCTGTACGCCATTGCAGAAAGGGATATCGACGGAATGGATTACGCCGAATTTAAAACACTCATCAGCGATTTGGGCTACTGGGCAGACCAGATGGATGATGTGCTGGCGCAACGCTTTGGCAACACCACTGCCCTTAATTAAACCATTATTTACAACACGGTTAAATAGCAGGTTATGTTATGCAATCTCTTTTTCGACAACATGAACAGTACGCTGGAACTGCTGCTGATCGGTGCGTTCATTTTTGCCATCTACTGGTTCATTTTAAGAAAGTACAATACGCTGGGGTTAAGGTTGTTTGTGCTGTGTTTTTTACTGTTTGTTGCCTGCAGCGTTTGGCTGTACCGGGATGAACAATCGCTGAAGAACACGCTGGCCACCGGTGAAGAACACATCGGCACCATTGTATCCAAAGCCATTGTAGGAAAAGATGACAATGAAGTACAGGTAACTTTTACTGCAAAAGATGGCACAACTATCAACGCCAAAACGAATGAGTATGTGTCGAAACCGGAGTGGGAAAGTTTTGAAAAAGGCAAGCCATTGTCGGTGATCTATGTTCCCAGTAATGATGAGGTATTTGTGCAGCAAAGCATCATGCGTTTTAAAAGTGAGAAAGTGATACTCTACTATTTTGCCGGCTTCTGGTTGCTGTTAGGAACGGTGCTGCTGATCTGCTTGCGAAAAATAAGGGTAGGCGTAGATGAAAATACCGGCGCCGAATGGCTGTACGATGAAGATGGCAATGTGATGCTGGATGAACGTAAATCGAAAACTGCACTGGGTATTAAAAAGTTCAACATTGTATCCAAAATGGTGCAGGCTTTCAGCAGGTAAAATCTACTGTTTAAATTTTCAATTATTTAAAAATGAGGTTCATTATTGTAGTGCTGCTGGTTATTTTGCTGGTGATCAATAACCTGGCGGGGTAAAGGTTTTGCAATATAGTTTCGTATATCAAGATCAGTTTCTTCACGCAAAGCCGCAAAGGAGGAAGGAAGGCGCAAAGAAAGTACGTATTTACTTTGCGCCTTTGCCTCTTTCTTTGCGGATATTTTTTCAACTAAACCTTAAACAATCTAAACTCTAAACCCGCAACCCGTAACCGGCAACCATAATATCCTTTGCAACACTGCCTATTTTTTTTACATTGTGTTACCATCTCAACATGAAAATTGCTTCCTTTCTTATTGTTGTATTGTTTGCACAATGTTCTTACGGGCAATGGTTCAATAATGTTGCAACGTTTACCACGCAGGATGGGTTGAGCAACAATACCATCACCTGTTTAAAAAAAGATGCTGCCGGGTTTTTATGGATCGGCACACATGAAGGATTGAACCGCTACGATGGTACTGAATTTTTGAATGTACTCAGCAATACACAGAATAACCTGCCTTCCAACAACATCAACAAGATTGCTTTTATTAATAAAACAACACTGGCTGTTGCCACCGATGCAGGCCTCTGTTTGTTGAATACTGCTACGCTGAAAGGCGAACAGATAATACTACCGTTTCATAAAAACTTTGCCAGTACTGGCAATTACATTGAAGACCTTTATTACTCTCCGGGTTCCAAAGAATTATGGGTATGTACCTGGCATGGCATATTTGTTTTAAACAGCAAAGGTGTGCTGTTAAAACAATTGTTGTCGCAACAAACCGATCAGCCCAAAGGTAGTTTTGCCAAACAATTCCTGCTCGATCAACAGCACAGGATGTATGTATTTTCTGCGCAGCAAAGTGGTTTTTATTATCCTGATTTTAATAGCGGGCAGCTTGTGGCGGCGAAAAAAATGCAAGCCGGCTTTTCACTCAACGATTCGCTGAAAGCCGGCTACGCACTGCGTTGTGCTTTGCTGCTTGGTGATGAAACCATCTGCATCATTTCAAAGTTTAACCAGTCGGGTTCCGATGATCATTTGTTTTACAACAACATTGCTACCGGCCGTTCTTTTAAAGATAAACTGGTAGTGCCGTTCAATTATGAAAAGCGTTTTTCCAATGCCTACCCCTTGAATGATTCCATCTTTTTGCTCAACTCCTATTTTGGTGAACCGATGCTCTACAACAGCAACAACCATCAAATTACCATGGCGGCAGACAGGCCGTTATGGTTTACTTCGTGGCCGGATGGTTTTGGGACGCAGTTGCTGAAAGATGGCAACAATAACTGGATCGCTACTTCTAAAGGATTGTTACAGGCATCAAAGAAAGCCAGTTTTTTTAAAACGAATCCTGCGCTTATCAATGCAGTTAAAAACTTTCAGGGACTGGTTGCTTATAACGACGCAGTGTACGATAGCAGCAAGTTATGGGTAAGCTGTATGGGTGCCGGTTTGTTTTCATTGGATACCGGCACCAATGCGGTGCAGGCAGTTTTTAAAAATGTAACCGAAAACTTGTTTACAAAAAAAATTGTTAGTACCAATGTGCTGACTGCCGGCAAATCACTGTGGCTGTATTCAGTGTATGGCCCGGCGCAAGTTGATCCTGCATCGCTTAAAATTGAATTGGTTAACGGCATTGATAAAGATGCAGGCTTTGATGAGTCTGGCTCTTATGGTATTAAGGACAGCAGGGGAAATATCTGGAGTACCATTCCTGATGGCATTGCGAAATACCACATTGCCGACGGCACGTTTATCAATTATAAAACAAAGTACAAAGGTGGTGTATTTCCGTTGTTGCGGGCCGGTCCTAAAACAGAAGATGCCAAAGGAAATATCTGGATGGCAAGACAGGATACGCTGGTAAAATTTGATCCGGTAAAACAATCTTACAGTATCATCCTGCTAAAGAAGAATGGTAAGTCGTTGCGGCCGGTAACCAGCATGGTCAGCGATAGGGTAGATGTATTGTACCTGGCGGTGGCCGGGGCTTTTGGCATCTATCACATTGCGTCAGACAGCCTGGATCTGTTTACCAAACAAACCGGTATTATCTCTACTGTTATCAATGATATGGCCAGCGATAAAATTGGCAATGCTTGGATAGCAACAGAAGGAGGACTGGTGTTATACAACAAACAAAAGATGAAATTTTCATCTTACACCAAAGCCGATGGTTTGCCGGATGATGAAGTAACGGGGATCAATTTTGCTGATGAAAACAAAACCGTTTTATTTCTTGGTTTTGCCAAAACCTATTGCCTTTTTGAACCACAAAATTTCCTGTTAGAAAAATCGGTGCCGCAAAATTTTATTACGCAGGTAGAAGTTGCCGGAGAAAATTTTGCTACAGATGCATCGCCGGTTTTATCCTATACGCAAAACAGTATTTCGTTTACTTATACCGGCATCAACTTTAACCAGGGCCAGCAAAATAACTATGCCTGTATGCTGGAAGGTTTTGATAAAGACTGGAAATATACCGGCACCGAGCGGAAAATAAATTACGTTAACCTGCCGCCGGGCAGGTACACTTTTAAAATGAAAAGCGCCAACCACCAGGGCGAATGGAACGAGCAGGCTGCCGTATTTGTATTTGAGATTGCCCCGCCCTTTTGGCAACGCTGGTGGTTCAGGATATTGTTGATTGCTGCAGTGGTTGCCGGTTTCTATTTTTTTGTAAGACAAAGAGAAGCCGGTATCAAAAAGGCAAACGACATTAAATTACAAATGAGCGAATTGCGGATGCAGGCGCTGAGGGCACAGATGAACCCACATTTTATTTTCAACAGTTTAAATAGTATCCAGAATTATATCCTCAGCAACAATACCATTGACGCCGCCGGTTACCTTTCCAAATTTGCCAAATTAATGCGGCGGATATTGGATCAATCCAAACACAATTTTTTGCCGTTGGGCGAAGTGATGGACACCTTAAAAATGTATGTGGAGATTGAAGCTTTCCGTTTCAACAATGAGTTTACCTATTCTTTTACTGTTGAAGAAGATGATGACTTGTTAGATGCCCGTGTGCCGCCCATGCTGTTTCAGCCTTTTGTAGAGAATGCTATTTTGCATGGGCTGATGCCCAAGGCCGGCGATAAAAAATTATTGATCAGTTGTAAGGTAGTGGATAGGACAATAGAAATTATCATAGATGATAATGGCATTGGCAGAACGCAGCACCAGCCCAAAGCAGGGCATCATTCGCAGGGAGAAAAATTAACCGCCGGTATGCTGGATAGTTTACAGCAGATACAACACATCAAAGCTTCTATAGACATTATTGATAAAACAGCAAATGAACAGCCGGCCGGCACTACCGTTAAATTTATACTGCCTTTAAAATAATTATATGCAACCAATTAAAACGCTCATCATTGATGACGAAGCCAATGCCCGCAGTGCCATAAAAAATATGGTGCAGCAATTAAACCTGCCGGTAGAAATTGTTGGAGAAGCAGGCAGTGCAGCAGAAGGCCTGGAAAAAATAAACCTGCTGAATCCCGAACTGCTATTTTTAGATATACAAATGCCCGGCAAAAGCGGCATCGAACTGATGCAGGAAATGAAGCGGGATAATATGCAGGTAATTTTTGTAACGGCACACCAGGGCTTTGCTATACAGGCTTTAAAACTCAGCGCCATCGATTATATCTTAAAACCTGTTGATCCGGCCGATTTGAAAGAAGCCGTTGAAAAAGCGGTGAAACAAAAAAGCAAACTGGCAACAGAACAACTGCAATTGTTTCAGCAGGCATTGCAGCATTTTCAACAGCCACAACAAAAAGCGCCGCAAAAACTGGCCATCTCCACCAACGAAGGCGTGTTATTTGCCGAACTGAAAGACATCATCTGGATCGAGTCGCTAACGGGCTACTGCAAGTTTTATTTACAGGGACAAAAGCCCATCATCGTTAGTAAGAATCTTAAAGAATATGAAGACCTGTTGGCAGAACACCATTTCTTTCGTACCCATCAAAGTTCTGTTGTAAATTTAATTCACATCAAAAAATATGTACGGGGAGAAGGTGGGCAGGTTTGGATGACAGATGGCAGCGAAATAGAAGTAGCCCGGAGAAGGAAAGAAGAATTGCTGAAAAAGATGGCAGAGATCAACATCAGTTAACCACTTGTATATGTTCCCGCAATTCATCACCCAACAATTGTTGCTGCGAAAAATTGTTACAGCAGATCTGCCAAAAATATTCGAAGCATTATCCGATCCGGTGGTGATCAAACATTACGGCGTATCCTATTCTTCGTTACAGGAAACGAATTTGCAACTGGATTTTTTCAATGGCCTGCTAAAAGATGAAGCCGGTATCTGGTGGGCCGTTTGTTATAAAGATGAGCCAACTGTTTTAATCGGCGCCTGTGGTTTTAACAACTGGAACAAACCATTCCAAAAGATTGAATTGGGTTATTGGTTGTTGCCGGCATATTGGGGCAAAAGCATTATGACCGAAGCCATTCCTTTCATTATAGAACATGCATTTATTACCATGAAAGTACACAGAATAGAAGCCGTGGTAGAAACAGGCAATACCTCCAGTGCTAACCTGTTGCAAAAATTACGCTTTCATCACGAAGGCACATTGGTTGATTGCGAGGTCAAAAACGAAGAGTTTATCAGCCTGCAATATTGGGCATTGCTCAACCGCTGATTTAAAAATATGATAAGCAAGTTTCCACAACCATCTTGCTAATAAATGTAAATTGTTGCTTACAATTCTTCGCAGTAATAACCTGCCTGCAACAGCATGTCTTCTACTTCTTTTCCGGCAAGTGCATTTGATTCAATACGCAGGATATTGTCGCAGTCCTGCAGGTCAACATTCCAGCGCAAAATATGCGGATGAACATCCAAAGAATTTTCCACGTCGCTGATGCGGTGAACGTTGGTAAGATTGGTTTTAAAAACAAGTACCTGCATACAGTTTCATTTTTTAAGTGAAAAATAGGGTTTGGTTAAAAAGTCTCCCTGCAAACTGCAGGGAGACACGGCATCAAACATGGGATTATTCTGCTGCCTTTCTTGAATCGGTTGGTTGCTGCTGTCTTCCCCATCCATGCATACTGCAGCGGTTTCTCCATTCTGCTTTAAACTTGTCTTTTTCTTCCTGCGACATACCCCCAAACTTGGCTTCCATCTTGTCTTTCCATTCCTGCCTGCGTCCCCGGAAACCGCCACCACGGCCAAACCCACCGAATAATATTTTGCACAGCAACAAAATGCCCAGTGCCTGCCCGAATGTAACTGCCTTAACGCCCAGTACTGCTACCAAAATGTGGTTCCATAAGTTCATTACCACCAGTCCAAATACCAATACTGCCACCGTTACAAAACACACTATCATCAACACTTTCTGAATCTTAAATCGTTTCATTTTATTTAAATTTTTTTGTTTAAAACCTCACCATCCTTCTTCCTCTCCCATAGAGAGGAAGCGGTACATTTGTTCTTTTCCAATCAGTTAATTCCACATCTTCTTCTCTTTATTATCCTTCATCTGCCATATCTATGCAAACATATTTTCTCACTTTTGTTTAAAACCTGCCTGCAGCAAAGCGTTCATTTTGTCACCAGCTTCAGTAACACCAATCATCATCGTTGTGTCACTCACTTGTACAGCATATTTTCATAGCAGCTTAATCTTCTAAACTTCATAGCTTTCAAAGCAATTTAAAACTCGTCATTCACCTGCATTTAATTCTCACCACTTACCGGGTTAACCGCCTCTTTTGGTTCGGTGTTGCCGAAGGCAAGATTGAAAAAAATGCGAAGCAAATTTTTTCAAAGAAGCAAAAACAGCGGCGTTCCGGTAACGCTGCCCGCCGGCAGTGGAGGCGAAAGCAATTATTATAAAAGAACTAAGCGAAATACAAGACCATTCTAAAAATCAATAGCTAAAAAATCTTTAATCAGCATAAGCCAAAATCTCCTGTTCACCAGAACAAATCCAACTCCATATCCATTTCATACAATCCATTTTAATAGTTTAATAATTCCTGTTTCAACACCAACAACCGGTCTCTTAAAAATAACACCGCATAACGCTTTCGGCTGATGAGCGTGGCCACGCTAACACCGGTAGCCGCCGAAATATCTTTGAACGATATACCTTCCATTTCGTTTTGAATAAAAGCATCCCGCTGTTCTGCCGGCAGTTCATCCAGGGCGAGTTGCAGTTCATCCCAAAATAAGTTGCGGAGGTAAGCCGTTTCAGGTGAATCATTGTTGGCCGGTACTAAATCTTTCCAGTCAAAACTTTCTTCTTCAGTGCCAACCGGCGTAGAAAGGTCATCGATCAATGGTAACTGGTGTTTGCGGTAGCGGTCGGTTATTTTATTGCGGGCCACGGTAAACAGCCAACTCGTTACCTGCTCAATCGGTTCTGTATTGCCGGCAAACTGGAAAAAAACATCCTGCAGAATGTCTTCCGCATCTTCCTTGCTGCTCACCCGCTGATTGATAAACCCCAACAGGCGCTTGCTGTAAGCCTTAATGCTTTCGGTAATGCTATTGTTTTTATCTGCGGCCATAGCAGTTGGTATAGTCAGTGCGTCATCCATCAATACTATGGTAGACGGGTGATGAGGAATTATGTTTTAAAGATGGGAATATTTTTTTCATCAGCCTGTTTTTTATGGAGGCGATGATATCAAATGCAATAAACACGGGCTTTGCAGAATAGAAAATAAATGGTAAATTTATAACCGGCCTATACCGATTAAATGCAATGTAGCATTAAAGTAAACCGGGCTGTCATTTTTTGCGCTGTATTGCCCCGCCATCTGGATAAATAAAGCTTCCTACGATACAGATATATTTATAATTAGTGTTATGCCAGCAATAACCGTTCGCATAATAACAATCTGTTCATGTTTGATTAACAAGGTAATCAGAATAGAGTAATTAGTTTTGCCGGCACTTAGCTCCCTGTTACACAAATAAATTCTTTTATTATGGCTAATAAATTTTACGAAGTTCATTATGCTGTCATGGAAGGGATTGAGGTGAAAGACCTCGGCATCCTCAACTATCAAACCGGCAAATCAGCCAGCAGGGAAGAGTTGGTGGTATTTGCCAAACAACAACTGGGCATGCCCAATGCCACCATCCGCATATCGCATGTAAGCAAATTAAGCAGGGAAGAATACGAAGCAAAACTGCCCGGAATTCCGCTTACTACTTAGTGCAGGATAGTAACATTTACTCCTGTATTTACCGTTACAGTGCCGGGTGCAATTACAGCCAGCGTATTACAGGTGATATCAACATTTATCACCACCGCATTCATAATAACTATATCTGCCCCTGCAGGAGGCACTATATTATTAAACCATATTGCAGGGTTGTTCCAATTGCCATCAGCAATAGTGGAATAAAAAGCTTCGCTGTTTACAAGGCTGCCATCGCTGTTTATTTTGGCGGCATACAGGTCTTTGTTGTTATCAAGGCCCTGCAGATTACGGGAATCTTCCCAAACGGCAATGACCGTGTTATTAAAGCTGCTGGTAAGTACCGGGTGAGCGGGGGCCGATTGTAAATTGGCGCAGAAGACTGTACTGTCACTCCACTGGGGCAGACCGGCACCATTAAATTTCTGGGCTTTGGCTATCGTGCGTGAATCATCACCATATTCTGGCCAGCAGGCAATATAAAAGCCTGCGCCATCGGCTATCATGGAATTTTCAACAAATCCGTCTCCGGTTCCGCTGTATTGGTTGCTGCTTACGGTAATGCCGCTGTTACCCCAACTGCGATTGCCGGCGCCCGTAACCCGCTGCATATACATACTCCTTGAAAAGTTATTGTCGTAACTGTCCCAGCTTGCCACCATACCATTGGCGCCATCGCTTACCACCTGGGTTAAGTTTTTATAAAAATCATTTGCAGTATGCAGCGCTGCACCGTTGGTTGACCATAATGGTGTGCCATTGCTGCTGATGCGTTGCGCATACAAATTCCCATAACCATCATTGTCATTGCGGTAGTCCATATAGGATACGATAAAGCCACCGGCATTATCACTTATTATGTAATTGGGCGTACGCCCTTCGTAGAATGAAAAATTTTGATTGAATGCTGCATTGGCAACTGGCATATCATTGTTTCCCCACAACCGGTTGCCATTATTATTGATATGCTGCGCATACAAATCTATATTGTCACCTGCGCCAGTTGAATCAATATTGCTGTTGCGGGTGTCGGCAAAAGCAATGAATACACCGCCGGTACCATCGCTTACAATTTCCGGCAAGGCCCTTAAGCCATCAACAGTACTAACCTGTGTGTTGGCAGCCCACTGCGGTACTCCCGCAGCATTGTACCGTTGCACAAATACCTGCGCATAACCCGGAACGTCTGTATTTCCCATGGCAATTTGTTCGCTCCAGGTTATAAAAACACCGGAGGAATCTGCACATAGCCTGCTATGGCTGTAAAAATGCCCGTCTTCCTCATTGATCCTGGTGCCCCCTGGCCGGAATAACGCTGAACCATCGTGGTTGATGTGCTGCACATACACATTACTGCTGGTATCGCTTAACCATTCATTCCAGCACAGGTAGGCACCACCGCTGCCATCAGCCTGCACATGCTCAACATCCACTTCATGATCCTGTGTACTGGTATAGCTGAACAACAATACCGGCTCTTCTGCCGTACCCCAGGCAATGCCACCATTGGCAGTCTTCCGCTGTGTATATACACCGGCATTGCCACCGCCGTCTCTCGCCACCCACGCCACAATAACACCTCCTGCGCCATCGGTAACAGCAAAGGGTGTAGCATCACTGTTGAGGGAAGTAGTAACGGGATTGCTTACCCTTGCCGGGTTGCCATCCCACTGGGCGTGCAGGTTGGTGAAGATGGTTAATAAAAACAGTTGGGTAACAAAGAATATTTTTTTCATAATGCCGGAACGGATGATGATAGCAGTATTTAGTTTGGTTGTGGCCGCAAAGTATACAATTTATTTGAATGTATGCAGTTAGCCTTTGCTTATCCTGGCAATGGTTTTGATTAGTATTGTTGTATGGCAGATGTACACAGCAAAGAACAGCGCAGCTACAATATGAGCCGTATCCGCAGTACCCATACCAAACCGGAAATGCTGGTGCGGAGGTTTTTACATGCCCATGGTTTTCGTTATTCTCTTCATTCAAAAAAGTTGCCCGGTAAGCCGGATATCGTACTTTCCAAATACAAGACAGTCATTTTTGTACATGGCTGTTTTTGGCATGGCCACAACAATTGCAAATACTACGTAATTCCCAAAACCAGAACCGACTGGTGGCTGAATAAAATCAATACCAATATTGGTAATGATGAAAAGGCAATGCTTGCTTTACAGGAGAAGGGTTGGAAGATTATTACGTTGTGGGAATGTGATTTGAAGCCGGCGAAGATGGAAAACACATTAAATTCACTTTTAAAACAAATAGTGAAATGATCTATTCCGTGGATTCAATTTTATTGAAAATATTTTCCCGGTGATAAAAAAGAAAATCCTCATGAGGGAAAAACCTTTCAGGTTTCGTTATTTCTTTTTCATGATAAGGTGAAAAATATTTTTGAAACACGTCTTTCTTTTTTTCTTTTAAAATTTTATCACAAAGCAAAACTTTAAAATCGGCAGATATGGTAATCAGCCCACGGTCAAAAGCCTTATCATGTAAGGCATTTAAACAAAGGCCATTTTCAGGATTGGCTGCTTGTAACAAATCTTTAGCCCAGGGCTTTATATGACTTGCAACTAATAATTCCGGCAATTCAATACCTGTAATGCAGCATTTATTATGATAAGATAAAAGAACTGTTTTACGGAAGAAATTTTGATTAACCCTTACCTTAACAATTTCTTCTCTTTCTTTTCCAGCCCTTGGTAAATCCACTGTTTCTATTTCACTTACCTGTTCTATAGAAATGCCTTTTCTTTCTGCAATTATCTTTTCTGCAGCATAGGCAAGTTCGTTCCAGTTATTATAAAATTCATTCCAAACAAGCAGTTCACCACTGCTGCCTTTACTCATTCCTTTTACACCTCTTTGCTGCAATGCAGGATCGAGCCTGGCGAAGTTTACTAATTTAAATGCTGCAGCAGAAGGAGTACGGCCAACCAGATTGGCCAATTCAATTACTTCTGGTTTTGTATACTTTATTTTGGTGAATGTAATTTTGGTG
>CAXTPJ010000028.1:0-11987 GCA_964245855.1 uncultured Ferruginibacter sp.
ATCCGTTTAACAGCTACGCCGGGCTTCACCAATTACCAGTGGTATCCTGCTTACAATATCAACAACTCCGGCAGTGCTGTGGCAACAGTTTTTCCCGCAAGGGATACAACCTATTTTGCCACCGCAGAAAAATGGCCCGGCTGTATTGTACACGATACCATACACATCAGCGTGTACACATCTCCTGCCATACGGCTGGGCGCCGATACCAGCCTCTGCAACGGGCAGCAACTAACCCTCGATGCAGGCCCTGGCTTTGCCCGCTATGTATGGAGCAACGGCAGCAACAACAGGTTTTTACCAGCAGCAACTACGGGGACCTTTTCGGTAAAAGCAACCGCACCCAATGGCTGCAGCTCATCTGATACCCTGCGCATCATCAGCATAGCCCCGCTGCCGGTATTCAGCCTCGGCAACGATACGGCACTTTGCACCGGCACCACCTATATGTTAACTTTTGCATTGCCCAATGCCGCTTATCGTTGGCAAGATGGCAGCAGCAGCAACCAATACAGCATCAGCCAGCCGGGCAGGTATATACTGGTGGTAACACAGGCCGGCTGTGCAGCAGCAGACACACTGAATGTTCTATATAAAACCACCCCTGTTGTGCAACTTGGCAACGATACCAGTTTGTGTGCAGGCAATAGTTATCTTTTAAATACTGTCTATCCAACAACTACCTGGCAGAATGGATCTGTACAACCAACTTTTACGGTTACCGCTCCCGGCGTGTACACGGCAGCGGTAGTGCTTAATGGCTGCAGTGCCGCAGATACTGTTACCATCCGCTACATTGCCAAACCGGTATTCAGCCTGGGCAGCGATACCGCCCTTTGTACCGGGCAAACCCTGTTGCTGCAACCAGCCGTTAATACCACTGTAAATTATCGCTGGCACGATGGCAGCACCACTCCAAAATTTATGGTAACTGCCAGCGGGTTGTTCAGCCTGTATGTAAGCAATGCCTGCGGCTTTTATGCTGATAGTATTGTGGTAAAACAGGGGGTTTGTCAGCTCATGTTGCCCAATGCTTTTACACCCGATGGCAATAGTACCAACGATGTATTCAGGGTAAAATATCCTTTCCCGGTAAAGGAGTTTACCATCACCATTTTCAACCGTTATGGACAGGCCGTATTTTCCGGCAGCGATATGGGCAAGGGTTGGGACGGCACCTATAAATCCGCCAAACAGCCTGCCGGTAATTATGTGTGGATCATCCATGTGCTTGGACTCAATAACTATCGCCAAACCCTTACAGGAAGTGTGGTGCTGATACGATGAAGCAGCATTAAAAAACAACGCCTTAATAAAATTTCCAGGCAAAAAATAAAGTTGTCCAGGCAACAGCACAGCCCGTTAAACCAGAATACATGTGGGCTGTATAACCTTATCAGTTTAGCAGGGCGTTCCCGGCTTTTCGCTACAAGTCCTCGCCACAAAGGCTTTGCACCAACCCTCAGCTCCGGGTTTTCCACTGCAATCCGGCAGCAACAAGGGGATTAATTCTTTATGTTTAAAGTTTTATTGATTATCCTTTCATTGTCAACGATCCTATTTTAATCACCTCTTTGTTACCTGTAAGCCGGCAATTAATGATTTCCCTTTTTTGATTTGGTTGCCCAAAATGTGTAAACAGTTCGGCCTTTACGGTAACCGGCCCACCGAGTGTTTGGCGCCTGTCTCCAAAAAAATTGATCTCTACTAAATACTTACCGTCAGGTGCTTTTTTCACCAGGTATTCTTCCGGGCCGTAGCCCTGTGTTACGTCATTAGAAATTCTTCCGCCTGTGCTGGTTTGCGTGTTAGAATACATGCACTTTTCATTTTTAGGGTCTGTTACCCAAAGGTCTACATCGGAATTATCAGAGCTCCAGGCAATTACAATCCTAACATCAACCGGCATTGCCTTTACCAGGCGTTTGTCTATTCCTGCCAGGTCTACAGCCGGGTTGGCAGCAATAATGGCATTCATTTCATTCAGGGCAATGCACTTTATTTCCCCGAACCGGTTGTCCCATTTACCGGTAACCACTTTGTACAATAGGTTTACAGCTTCCGTATAATTACCCGCTTCACTGCAGGCCAGTGCAAGGTCACGGTAGCTTTGGGGTTGCTCGCCCCTTATTTCCAGTACATCTTTAAAAGTTTCAACAGCCAGTTCCCGCTCGCCCATTTCAAGCAACTGGTTGGCTACAATCCTTAACAACTCTGCATCTTCCAGTTTCATCTCTGCAATATTCGACAACACCTGCAGTGCCAGTGCATTGCTTTTTTTAGCAAATAAAAAGCGGGCAACGTCAGCGTAAAAAGAAGGCTGCTGCCGGTATTCTTTTTTCAAAAAAACATAAGTAGCCAAATATTTGTCTGCACTCACTTTATCCAGTTGTTTTAAATACGGCGCATCTGGCTTCCAGTCAGTTACCTGTATACTGGCTGTTGGTTGCGGGGGCCTGACCGTTACCTTTTCACCAGGCTGTTCTGCCTTTAATGCTGCGGCATTGCCAGGTTCAGGTGCATCCGCTTCTAAATAATATGATACCGAAGACCCTGCAGTAGTAGCGGCAAATGAGCTTGTTAAACCGTTTGTCTGCAACATGGAATCAGCCAGTACCAGGTTTCCGGTTGATGCAGTAGTGGCAGCACTGCCTTCCGGATCTTGCGCAGTCACCAGTAAGGCATGCTTGTTTGTAATTGTTGACTTATAGTTTGTGCCCCACCAGGCTTTCATATTATCAAAGGCCTGCAGTGCTTCTGTAAAAGCAGTTGTGGTGTCATCTTTTTCAGCAGCCTTCTTTTCTTTTAATAATGCAACATAAGTTTCCTGCAGGTCGGCAGGTGGCGTTATTTCATACTCAACATAGTCTTCTACCCTGTCTAATACAATCAGCGATGTGTTTTGTGTAACAATAGAAAAAGTTTTTCCCAATGCGGTAATGGTTGCTTTATTCTTTGCATACTGCAGGTCAAGCTGCGCAATTTTCATAGCAGCCCATATTTTTTTAATGTTTGCATAACCATCGCCCTGCTTATGAATGGTGAAAGATTGTGACCTGGTAACAGTATTGCCATAGCCATAGTTTAGCTGTATGGTTGCAGTAGCAGTTTTCATGATACCGGCAATGGAAAAACCACCATTCGAAATAGTGGCAGGGTACACTTCATCTATTTCATTGCTATTGTAGCTTGCATTAATAAATTGAAAACACTGCTGCGCTAACTTACCCGCCCCTTCTTCCGGTGATAATTTGTTAAGGTCAATAAACTGACCATTTGTTTCCGTGGCAATAAACTTACAGTAAGCATAATCCACAGCGGCAGATGAACTGATGACTGTTACTGGCACGGTTGGTAGAATAACCTCTGCTTTGCCAAAAGTAGAAAGCCCGTCGGTAAACAACAGCATTTCATCGGCGGCATATTGCTGCAGGTTAAGCGCACCCAACTGTGTACCACCATCAAAATCAAAACTCCGCAGGCGTTTTATTAAAGCAGTAACGTTGCCATTCTGTATATCAAAACTTTCCGGCTGCTGCGCCACAATGTTAAAAGGCACCAGTGTAACGTGCTGGTTGTTTACTTTAGCAGCATACTGTTCAAGCAGGGCAATTTCTTTTTCCCGGTTACGGCTGGTGGCAGAGGCAGAAATATCCCACAACAGGGCAACTGTGTTAGGGGCAGTTTTTTTTTGCTGTTCCGTGATCATTGGAGTGGTAATATAAAAGGCAGTATTACCGTTGTAATCGCCGGTAAATACCGAACCACTGGCGTCATTTAGCGGAATCGTAAAATCGATGGTATGGTGTAATGAGAAATCAGTAGCTGCAAAAGAAGCCTGCCAATTGTCCCGGTCACGGCTAAAATCGAATCCCTTCAGCTCCTCCGTCAACAACACTGGCTTTGCCCGGCTGTTTTGTACCAGCGATCGCAGGCTGAACTGTTTTAATTTTGCTGCATACAGCGGTAACCGGTACACCAATTTATTGTCTTCAAAAGCCAGTTGTTCTTCAATACCAATCAACACCCTTTTTTCTCCATTGGCCGGAATCGGATAAATGCGGGTGCGAAAATTATTGCCTTTTGTTTTTTCTACCAGCCCGGGGTCTACTTTTTGACGGATGGTATTTTCAAATGCCACCCTTGCTTTTTCTTTTTCCACTACCACTCCTTCCCGTAAGGCGCCATTAATCTCCAGCGCATAACGGCTGATGTTCTGGCCGTCGGCCAGTGGAAATTCAAACTCGCCTTCCAGTACCCGGTTAACAGGATTGGCAAAAGTAATATCAAAAGTAGTAACCGCTACATTGCCGGTTACCTGTACATCTACCAGCAGTTTTGAAATTTGCAGCGAGTCGGTGCCTGCACCATTTGACACTTTTAAAACAGGAATGGCGTTGGAATTTGACCTGGCTACTTTACTGGTATTGGTACAGGAAAAAACGATGAGCGCCATTACAAGGCAGCAGAAGAATACAGGTTTCATAAAAAAGGTTTTGGTCGGGAGCTTTGATGCCGGCTGAACCGGTATTACATAAACTTACAAAAAAAGAATGGTGCCGCAGGTACGGCCTCATAAAATGTTATCGGCAAGATTGGATCGAAGGCGGTAAGAAAACAGTTGGCACCAATACCAGGAAAATTAACAGTAAGTAAGTCACACAACAACTGAGATTTTAATCAACTGTTTTGGCCTATTTTATTTAGTCTTCCACTTCAATTCTCAGACTTTTTTATCCAGCTCCGTCCGACCGCAAAACCGAATAGTTACATTTGGTAAAAATTGACCGGGCGGGCTTGATTTTTTGCTCCACTTTTGTATCAGGTTCATGGTCCGTGAAGTGGTAACAAAAGTGGAATAGAAATAAGCAATCTGATAGCTACGCTAAAAAACAAACTTCGTAATTTCCCTTTTTTTAAAACACTTCATGCCCACCGAATACCATTACCTCCTCCCCAACGCCGCCGGCTTTAAAGGCCAGTTGCTCGACGACTATTTAGCGGTAGGCTACTACCGCATGATGCACATGGTCTTTACCACCAACTTTACCAAAATAACCATGGATGGCGAAGCACAACCCGTGTTTTGGCTGCGTACACCAGTACAGGAAATTGTACCAGGCAAAAAAGCAACTGACATCAAAAAGCAATGCGCCGGCTTTACCGCTAACATTAAACCCGCCAGCATCAACGAAGAAACAGAAGCCCTCTACAGTCTTTATTACAACCACATCAATTTTGAAACGGGCGCCACCTGCTATAGTTGCCTGCACGACCCTGCCTTACCCAACCCTTTTGACAGCATGATGATTGAAGTAAGGGATGGCAACACCCTCATCGCCGCCGGTTATTTTGACAAGGGTAAAAAAGCCATCGCCGGCATCCTCAACTTCTATCATCCGGCGTATAAAAAATACAGCCTTGGCAAATTTTTAATGCTGCAAAAAATTGAATATGCCCTTGCTAATAACATGCACTGGTATTACACGGGTTACATCGGCAGCAGCTTTACCAAGTTTGATTATAAGTTATTTCCTGATGTGGAGGCGATACAGGTGTTGTTGCCGCTGCACCGGGAGTGGGTGGGGTATTTGAAAGTGGGTAAAGTGGGGTTGCAGGAGTATTGGGATGGGTTATAAAATGGTCAGCAACAACGTAAATACCTTGTCGGTATAAGTTACCAGCCGGTAAAAAAATACCGTTAAAATACCTGTTGCTATTATGGCATAATGATGCATATTTACAATACCGCAATCATCATTTAACCAACTGCACCATGTCTGCCATCGATACCGGTTACCAAACCATACTCAACAGCCTGAAGCAAAAAATAATACTGTCCCGGCAAAATGCCGTGATAGCGGTTAATACACAATTGCTGCAGGTGTACCGGGAAATTGGGTTCATCATCCTGCAACAGCAGCAACAGGAGGGTTGGGGCAAAAAAGTAATTGCCCGGCTGGCCAAAGACCTTAAAGCTGCCTTTCCGGATATGAAAGGTTTTTCGGAACGCAACCTCGTGTACATGCAAACCTTTGCCGCCGCCTGGCCCCATTTTCCATTTACGCAGGCACCGCCTGCGCAATTACAACTGGCTGCCGGTGAGCCTGCTGCAATTACGCAAGCACCCCTTGCGCAATTGAGCTGGTACCACCATGTTACGCTGCTGGATAAAGTAAAAGATAAAAAGCAACGCCTGTTTTACCTGGAAAAAGCCATTGAAAACGGCTGGAGCCGCAATGTAATGCTGCACCAAATAGAAAGCCAGTTGCACCTGCGGCAGGCCAATGCCATTACCAATTTCGACCATACCCTCCCCAAACCACAATCCAACCTGGCGAGGGAAACCTTCAAAAACCCCTACCTGTTTGAATTTTTAAATTTAACGGAAGCGGCCAAAGAAAGGGAACTGGAAAAAGCACTGATCCAAAACCTGAAGCAGTTTATGCTGGAACTCGGCAAGGGGTTTGCCTACCGGGGCAACCAAAAAAATATCGTGGTAAATGGAAACGACTTTTTTCTCGACCTGCTTTTTTACAATACCAACCTGCATTGCTATGTAATATTTGAATTGAAGGTAGGAGACTTTGAACAGGAGTTTGCCGGCAAGCTTAACTTTTATGTAAATACCATTAATGGGCAGTTGAAGACGGATAAAGATGGCCACACCATTGGCGTACTGCTCTGCAAAACGTCCAATGATGCGGTGGTTAAATATTCGCTACAGGGCATACAAAGCCCCATCGGCGTAGCGAGTTATCACCTGGCCAATACCCTGCCTAAACAGTTGAAAAGCGAAATGCCCACTGCCGCAGAGCTGGGGGCAGAGCTGGATAAGGCCTATACAGCATTACAAAAACCGGTAGACCAAAAATTGCAACGGGTAAAAAACCTGTTGGCAGGTTTAGGGCAGCCGCCGGTAAAAGAAAAACTGTCTGCCAAAATCTGTGAAAGCATATTTACAAAAGTAGCAGTGCCTTTGTGGAACGGTATTAAAACACAACTGAATAAAGATATCAGCGCACTGTTTGAGCAAACCGAAACAATGATATGGATAGGCACTAAAGGTTTTGAAACAGCCAAAGTAGCCAAAACATACCTGAAAGAACAGGGCGTAGTAAATGAAATACAACTTTCCATCAGGCTGCGGGGATGCAAAGCCGCCGGTACCAAAGCCTTTGATATTTGGAAAGACATCAGTATCAATATGAGTGATTATAATTACAACATTTTACTGCAAAGGCGGCAACCGGAAACAACCTTGCTGGAAAACCTGTATCATGAATTACCGGATAAAGCGACTTTAGATGAAATGGTTGATAAAATCGTTGAAAATATATTGGATGATATTGAGGGAAATGTTAAAAGGATAAGTGGTTAGGGGAAATGTCATATTGTACAAGAGGACTTATTTTTCAAATTGTTAATATGGTTGCAGTTGAATTCGGTCGTTCAAACTAGGATAAATGTCTCACAGTTAGGCAAAACTGGTAATAGATAATATTGATGGTTGATAGGCAAAATGGTAAGGCAGTTTTGTCTGTCAGCCGCAGCAGGTTTGTTTGGTAGCAGCCCGACTTTTTGTTACAAGTGCTCGCCAAGGAACTTAGCACAAAAGCTTGAGCTGTGGACTCACTACACTTCGGCAGCGGGATAGAAAGATCACATTCATCAATAGGTAATCAAAAGTTACAAACTGATCAAAATATGTTACGGCAAACGCTATCCAGTTACCGACTTAGGTGTTTCTTTTGGTTCGGCACGATCTAAGTCAGGGTTGAAAAAATCAAAGAATGTTTTTTAAAGAAGCAAAGGCAGAACCACTCCGGCAACGGAGCATTAGTACTGCAAAAGCTCAGCAGAGAAGTGTGGGGTGTAGCGGCCAATGTAAAAGCTAAGTTCGAAAAGTTCGGCGGCCTGCTGGAAAAAGCCCAAAAAATATTCAAACCGGATTAGGGCAATTAGAAGTAAGATCAGTACCCTATCCATCAAGTAGCAATTAAAGGACCTTGAATTATTGCCTGCAGCAGCGCCGATTCTATTGCCAGATATTGTTGCGAATGATTTGAGGAAGAAAAGGAGTAATATTTGAGCTGAGAGCAGCGAAGCTACATACAGCAGCGGATCCGGCTGTATACTGCAAATCAGCAAAGATGCTAGGCACAAAGCTTCACCGGACTTTCCGTTTCTATCCGGCAGCTTAGAGCCTGTTGACTTATGCTCAACTTTCTTTACTTTGTGCAATTTCTAACAAACAACCAAATGAACGGAGAATCATTAAATATAGAGCAGAACAACCTTGCTAAACTAAAAGAGCAATTCCCTAATCTTTTTACCGAAGACAAACTGGATTGGGAAAAATTGAAAGCCTCTTTCATCGAAGACATCAATTTTGCTAATGAAAGATATGTATTGAATTGGGCAGGTAAATCCGATGCCTTTAAAGTATTGCAGGCGCCTACTACTGCAACACTAAAGCCGTTGCCGGATGAATCAATAAACTTTGATACAACGGATAATATTTTTATTGAAGGGGAAAACCTGGAAGTGTTGAAAGTATTGCAGAAAAGTTATTACAATAGAATAAAGTGCATCATAATAGATCCACCGTATAATACCGGGAACGATAGTTTTATTTATCCTGACAACTTTAAAGAAAGCAAAGAAGAATACCAAAAACGCATTGGTGAAAAAGACAGTGAAGGCTATTTGATGAAAGAAGGCATGTTTAGAAAAAACAGCAAGGATAGCGGCCATTATCACAGTAATTGGTTAAGTATGATGTATCCACGTTTGTTTCTTGCTAAAAATTTATTGAAAGATGATGGAGTAATATTTGTACACATAGACGATAATGAAGTTCATAATTTAAGGTTGGTCATGAACGAAATATTCGGAGAAGAAAATTTCGTTGCACAGCTTACTTGGGAAAAAAAGAAAAAAGGTGCTTTCCTATCCGGGAAATATACTAATATAAAAGAATATGTAATTGTATATTGTAAAAATGAAAATCAATTCAATGGATTAATTGGAGAGATTAATGACGATCTTGGAACCTATCCATGTATAAATGAAACAAATAAAAGAGAAATCCGTGTAATTCCAGCAGGGATTATTAGTAAATACAAAAAGAAAAATTACTCTCTACCTAAAGGAAGCAAAATTTCAGTAACAACAATGGAATTGATTCTTCATTCAGATTTAGTAATAAAGGAGGGTGTGCTTGCTGAAGAATTAATAATAGAAGGTAACTGGCGATATAGTCAAGATTCAATGGAAGAATATGCTGAAGCGGAAGAGCTTTACATAACCGAAGACTTATATTTAAGAAGAATAGTTACACATCCGAGATATAAAAGATTAAAGGATATATTGCCAAAGGAAACTAAAGATGAAGTTCCTCAAGTGGAAATAAAAAACCTCTTTTCAACAGGGTGGGGAACAAATGAAGACGCAAAGGAAGAAATACGGATTTTGACAGGTGTAAAAAATTTGATGGATTACCCTAAACCAGTTAGATTAATCCTAAAACTAATTGCTTCATTACGAGATAATAATTGCATTATTCTTGATTTTTTTGCAGGTTCAGGAACCACTGCTCAGGCTATTTATGAATTGAATAGAATGGATATGGGTAATAGGAAATTTATTTGTGTTCAATTGGAAGAATCAATTGGCGAAAAGTCAAATGCATTCAAGGCAGGATACAAAACAATATCAGATGTTGCAAAACATCGAATTAAAAAGTCAATCCAAAAAATAGTAAGTGAAAGTGATAATGTCGAAACATTATTTAAAGAAGATATTAACCATCTTGATTTAGGATTAAAGATCTTTAAATTAACTCCATCCAATTTCAGAATATGGCGTAGCAATGAAGTTAATGAAGACAACTTAGTGCATCAATTAGAAGTATTTACAAATCCGGTTCATGCTGACACTTCAGAGCAAAATATGTTGTATGAATTAATACTTAAAGCCGGTTATTTGCTGACTGACTCGGTAACAAACTTTGGGGTAACTAATGATGGTGATGATGAGGCCCCTCAAATTCATACCTCTTTTTATATTGTAGCAGAGGGAGAGTTAATTATAGCGCTGGATAAAATAAATGAATTTGTTGTTCAACTTATTATTGACGAAAAGCCTAAAAAAGTAATAATGTTGGATAAGCTTTTTGAAGGTAATGACCAGTTAAAAACAAATACCGTATTGCAAATGAAAGATGCGGAAATAGATTTTAAAACAATTTAATAACTCAGCAAAATGGGCATACAGTCTATTCGCATAGAAAATTTTAAATCCATTAAGGATTCAGGTGTTGTAGACTTCAAGCCAGTAAATGTACTGATAGGAGCAAACGGTGCTGGTAAAAGTAATTTTATCAGCTTCTTTAAATTTTTGAATAAGCTGTATGAGCAGGAGCTTCAACTTTATATGGCTCAAAACGGCAGGGCTGATAATTTTTTGTTTTTCGGTAGAAAGTTTTCTTCCTTTTTAAGCGGTAATATAACATTTGATAATGACTGGCACAACGGTTATGAGTTTTCGTTGGTTCCCGACCAGGCAGGGAATCTGATTTTTTCAAGGGAGTTTAGCCATTACAGTCATCCGACATTAAATAAAACAAGTATTGACAGGGGATCTGGTAGCCCGGAAAGTCATTTGAAAACAGACGATGGATGGAGAAATAAATATTTGCGTCAGGAAATTAAATCATTACGGCTTTTCCATTTTCACGATACAAGTTTTAATTCAAAGATTAAGCAGCCCTGCAATACACAAGACTATGTCACTTTTCAGGAAGACGGAGGAAACCTTGCGGCTTTTTTATACAGGCTTCAGGAAAGCAGCCCGAAAAATTTCAATATGATTGAAAGGGTTGTCCAATCAATTGCACCTTTTTTTGATAGTTTCATGTTGCAACCAGATGAAATTAATCCCCAGCAAATATTTTTAAGATGGAAGGAGAAAGGTTTTGAACAACTATTTACAGCACATAATTTATCCGATGGTACACTAAGAATGATTTGTTTGGCTACGCTTTTATTGCAGCCAAGACCACCAGCCACTATTATTATTGATGAGCCGGAATTAGGTTTACATCCATTCGCAATATCAAAACTTGCGGGATTGTTGCAGAGTGTGCCGGAAAGCACTCAGGTAATTATTTCCACCCAATCGGTAAATCTTGTTAATGAATTTAGCCCCGATGATATTATAGTAGTTCAAAGAGAGGATAATCATGAAACCGTTTTCAGAAGGCAATCGGAAGAAACTCTATCAGTCTGGCTTAAAGATTATTCTATTGGCGAATTATGGGAGAAAAACATTTTGGGAGGGCGGCTACGATGAGAACAGTTTATATAATGGTTGAAGGTCCAACTGAAGAAGAGTTTGTAAACAATTCTATATCTCACTATCTCAAAGGTTTTGGAATAATAAACTCAGTGCCTATTCCTATAGCAACAAGCCCCGGTTTTTACGGTGGCGATGTGACTTTTGCAAGGTATCAGAATAATGCTAACAACTTATTGGTGTCAGATCCCAATGGAATCGTTACATCATTAATTGATTATTGAATTGAGAAATGATTTTCCGGGATATGCCGCTGCAATGGCAATTGAAGGAATTAAGTATGAAAAAATTGGCGATAAAGTTTATGAGATGAAGTTGTTTGAAGATAATGAAATGGAAATTTATGTTGACAAATTCACTCATGCAGTTACAGAAAAAGATAAAACGATTTACGACAATCTAATTCCCTTACAATCTGGTGTAGAAAGCCAGTTTGCAAAAGATTGTGAGAGCAGTGAAAATGTGGAGTTTTATTTCAAGTTGCCTTTTTGGTTTAAAATTAATACACCGATTGGCACATATAATCCCGATTGGGCAGTGGTATTTAAAAATAAAAGCAAAATCTATTTCGTGGCTGAAACAAAGAGCACTGGTCAGGAATTAAGAGGAAGTGAAAAAATGAAAATCAA
>CAXTPJ010000029.1:0-11930 GCA_964245855.1 uncultured Ferruginibacter sp.
GGGATCGTTAATAAAACAGTGGTAACTGGTTTTGGTACGGTAGATAAAATCGAAGTGTTTTGGGATTACATCAACAGCCCTGCAGTGAAGTCAACTTTTACTTCACCTGCATTAAATACTGCCTACACCCACCAATACGCTGTATTTGGCAACCAGCCATCTAAAACATACCGTGTGTTGATCAGGGCGTACAGTGGCAGCGGTTGCAGCACCGATTATTTTACCGATATCAATGTATTGGCATCGCCACAGGTCCAGTTTACACAACCGGCCCCTGTTTGCCAGGAATTGCCCTCCTTTAGTTTAACCGGGGGGTCAGATGTTTTTAACCTTGCAGGAACCGGAAGCTATAGTGGCAACGGTATCAGCAGCAGCCCTTCTTTCACTGCGGCAGCAGCTGGCGCCGGTACACATGTTATCCGGTACACTTACACTACTACAAATGGTTGCAGTGATTTTGCAGAAAAGAATCTGGTAGTAAATCCATCGCCGGTTATCAGTTTTAGCGCTAATACGATCAATGTACTGGAAGGGGATGTATTACAGCTTTCACCAACGATCACCAACGGAGCAACGTACTTATGGACACCGCCAACTTACCTGAACAGTGCAACAGTTGCTGCGCCAACCGCATTGCCAACAGCCGATATATTGTACACTTTAAAAGTAACCTCTGGTAAAAGTTGTGTTGCTGAAAAAAGTGTCAACGTAAAAGTGGTAAAAAAATATATTGTTCCAAACACATTTACACCAAACAATGACGGTAACCATGATACATGGGTAATAGAAAACCTGAGCCTTTATCCTGATGTTAGGGTTAGGGTATTTAACAGGGCAGGCCAGATGGTGATGGAAAGCATTGGCTACAATTCGCCATGGAATGGAATGTACAAAGGAAAAGAGTTGCCATTCGGGACATACTATTATGTAATTGAAACGGGAGGTGGCCGCAAACCAAAAACTGGTTATGTTACCATTATCAGGTAATACAACAACGATTGCCAAAAACGACTGCAGCATCATATTAATGAAGTATTCATTACACAGTTGATGTTGTTTGCTAAAAATATAAACATATGAAAAAGATTGCCTGCCTGCTTTTTATCTTCGTTGCAATGAAAGTTGCTGCGCAGCAAAAGCCAATTTATTCGCAGTACATACTGAACAACTACATTATCAACCCTGCCATTACCGGCATTGAAAATTATACAGACCTTAAATTCAGCAACCGTAACCAGTGGACGGGAATTGATGGAGCACCCGTTTCATCTTATATGTCTGTACAGGGGCCGATCGGTAAAAAAGATTACCGTACTTCTTCAACTTCTTTTGATGTGCCTGGCGAAAATCCCCGTGGCCGCTCCTACATGGAAGAATATAATGCAGCGGAACCACACCATGGTATAGGGGTAATTATCAGTAACGATAAAACAGGTTATATCAGCCGCTGGGGCGCTTATGCAACGTATGCATACCACAAAGGCCTGACAGCCAAAACTACTTTATCCGGAGGTTTTATGCTCGGCATGACTTCAGTAAGCATCGATGCTTCAAAAATAGATTGGGGCTCGGGCAATCAAAGCGATGATGCCATTGGTTATGCATCGGGTGCTATCTCAAAAATAAAACCTGAATTAGGAGCAGGTTTGTGGTTGTACAGTGCCAGGTATTTTGCAGGTATATCGGTTTTAAACATTGTTCCGGCCAAAGCAAAATTTGGTGTTGATTCCAGTAAGTATGGGGCAAGTTTTACACCGCATTATTTTTTTACTGCAGGATATAAATGTTTCCTGAACGATGATATCAGCTTTATTCCATCAGTGATGGTTCAATATGCTCAACCGGTTACGCCGTCTGTTTTTACCAACTTTAAATTGCAATACCTTGATAAGGGATGGATCGGCAGCAGCTTTCGTTTTGGTGATCAGTTGAGCGGTTTTTCTGCCATGGCAGGATTGAATATTTCCAACACTTTCAACATCAGTTACGCTTATGACGTTGCACCATCTGCATTAAACCAATACTCAAGAAATACGCATGAGATCATGATCGGTTTTTTACTGGGTAACAGGTATGATGATTCCTGTCCCAGGAATAACTGGTAACCTTTTTTCTTTAACCCTTACCAAAGAGGCGCCGATTTTAGCTGGTGGCCTCTTTGTTGTTAAAACCATTGTTTAAATGAGGTGTAAAGCGATTTTTTTTTACTGGGTTGTGCTGCTGTTTACACTGAATGTTTCAGCGCAACAGCCAATCATTGTTGATATTAACGGAAAGGGGCAATACACTAGCCTGCAGTCAGCTTTGGATGCCATTCCGGCCAATAATAAGCAACCGGTTAACATACTGATCAAAAAAGGGACGTATAAAGAAAAAGTGATTGTAGATGCTACCAAAAATAATATCACTTTAATTGGAGAAGATAAGGCTACTACCATTTTTACCTATGATGATCATGCAGGAACAAGGTTAGCCAACGGCGATACGCTGAATACATGGACCTGTGCCTCATTTACAGTGTACGGAAATAATTTTCATGCAACACAACTTACTTTTCAGAACAATGCAGGCTTTACTGCCGGGCAGGCGGTAGCGTTAAGAATTGAAGGAACCCGGGCATCTTTTTATGAATGCAATATGCTTGGCTTCCAGGATGTATTGTTTTTAAGCGGTAGCGGTGTAAAGCATTATTTTGATCACTGCTATATTGAGGGTACCACCGATTTTATTTTCGGCGCAGCAACTGCTGTGTTTAATCACTGCACTATTCATAGCAAAAAGAACAGCCATGTTACGGCAGCATCTACCAACAGTATCATTCCATTTGGTTTTGTATTTTTTGATTGCACGCTTACAGCAGACAGTAACATCAATAAAGTGTCGTTGGGCAGGCCCTGGTCGCCTACGGCAAGCGTAACTTATATACGTTGTGATATTGGAAAACACATTATCCCGGAAGGGTGGAACAACTGGAAAAATCCTGCTAATGAAATAACAGTGCGTTATGCAGAATATCGCAATACGGGCAGTGGCGCAGATACTGCAAAGCGGGTTGCCTGGAGCAAACAGTTAACTGATGAAGACGCAGCCAAATTTACGCCTGAAAAAATTTTAGGTGAGTGGAAGCCTTATGCCAGCATTGACGAATCTAATTCCCGCTAATAATAATGCGCCTGTCAATATTATATTGCCTGTTGTTAATTGCCCCCCTACAGGTGTATGGCCAGCAACCCGGAGCTGGTACAAAAAGGGATGCTGAAAAATACCAGAACCCGGTCATTCATGCAGATTATAGCGATCCTGATGTAATTGCCGTTGGCGATGATTTTTATCTGATCGCTTCCAGTTTTGATGCAGTGCCGGGCATCCCGATCCTGCATAGCAAAGACCTTGTGCACTGGGCTATTATTGGCCATGCCCTGCAACAGCAGGTACCGCTGCAGTTATTTGATAAAACCCAGCATGGCAAAGGGGTATGGGCGCCAGCTATTCGTTTTCACAATAATGAGTTCTATATTTTTTACCCTGATCCTGACCAGGGAATTTATCTGATCAAAGCAAAAAAAATTACCGGCCCATGGTCTGCTCCGGTTTTAATTGAAGCTGGCCAGGGTTTGATAGATCCCTGTCCGCTTTGGGATGATAATGGAAAAGTTTATTTGGTGCATGCATTTGCCGGCAGCAGGGCTGGTTTTAAAAGCCTCCTTGTTGTAAAAGAGCTGAATGCTGCTGCTGATAAAGTGATTGGCAATGCTGTATTGGTGTATGATGGCCATGATACCGACCCCACTATTGAGGGGCCTAAGCTATACAAAAGAAACGGCTACTATTACATTTTTGCCCCGGCTGGCGGTGTAGGCACCGGTTGGCAAACAGTACTGCGGAGTAAAAGTATTTATGGCCCGTACGAACGAAGGGTTGTGATGCAGCAGGGGAATACAAATGTAAATGGGCCGCACCAGGGAGCCTGGATACATACCAGTGCAAACGAAGATTGGTTCATTCATTTCCAGGATAAAGATGCTTATGGACGAGTATTGCACCTGCAGCCAATGCAATGGAAAAATAACTGGCCGGTGATTGGTGAAGATAAAGATGGAGATGGTATTGGAGAACCCGTAACAACTTTTACAATGCCCGCTACTACAAAAAAAGCTGTTGGGGTATCCATTCCTGATAGTGATGAATTTAATGATAATGCAATTGGGCTGCAGTGGCAATGGCAGGCTAATCCTGCTCCTTATTGGGCATTTCCTTTTCCTGCGAAAGGGGTGTTAAGAATGAATGCCGTATTGATGCCTGTTACTGCTAATAATCTATGGGATGTACCTGCAGTTTTAATGCAAAAATTTCCATCAGAAACATTTACTGCTACAACTAAACTTTCATTTTATCCTAAACTGGTTGGGGAGAAATTCGGGCTTGTTGTAATGGGTACAAGTTATGCCGGCCTTTGCCTCATCAAAAAAGAAGCCGGCATTTGCCTTTCGTACACTGTTTGTGAAAATGCAGAAAAAGGCAATAGGGAAACAGAAAAACTGATCAAAATAATTGATAGTGCTGATGTGTACCTGCGTTTAACAGTAGAAGCAGGTGCAGGCTGCCGTTTTAGTTATAGTGTTGATGGTGTTGAGTTTTCTGTTGTTGATGAAAAATTTAAAGCGTTGCCCGGCAGATGGACCGGTGCCAAGTTTGGATTTGTTTGTGCAAAACTAAGCACAAGCAATGATTCCGGGTTTGCAGATGTTGACTGGGTAAGGCTAAAAAAATAAACTGATACTTTTTACTTTATAAATGTGACTATTATGACTAGGGGCTTATTTTTATTTATTACAGGGATGTTTTTTTTAACGGTGCTGCATGCTCAAACACCTGCACAGCAGGCAGTAGAAAAAGCCGTAGGGCATTTAAAAAAGGCGATGGTAGATGCGGACTCTGCCGCACTGGATAAATTAACGCTTTCATCATTGAGCTATGGCCATTCCAGCGGGCATATTGATAACAAAGAAGAATTTATTTCAAAGATTGTAAGCGGCAAAAGTGATTTTGTTTCAATTGAATTCATGGAGCAAGCGGTTACCATATCTGGTACCACTGCCATTGTACGGCATAAATTAAATGCTGTAACAAATGATGGTGGTAAACCAGGCGAAGTGCACCTAATTGTTTTACTGGTTTGGCAGAAGCAAAAAGCCGGGTGGAAACTGCTTGCACGGCAGGCGGTAAAACAACCGTAAATCAGCTATTTAAAAATTGATTTCTAGCCGCTCAAAAGTTTCGATTATTTAAATAAAATGGTTTTGCTGTAAAATGCTTTTATTTGTTATCGATGTCGGGAACGTTTGCATAAAAATAGTATCTAACTGCCAAATAACAGGAAAGAAAATGTTTTATCATTGATGGATGATTGTTGTAGTCCGTGGGCGATGGATGCTTTTTTTTCGCCATGATTACATTGTTGCTAATTGATCAGAACATAAAATTGCTATATGAAAAAACTGCTTGTATCCTGCTTCCTGCTATTTTTATCGGTTTGCCTGTTTGCTCAAAATCAGACAATAAAAGGCCTTGTTTCAGATTCAGCCGGTGTGCCCATCAAAGGGGTAAGCATTTATGCGAAAGGCGCTAAAAAAGGTGTGCAGTCTGATGCCGCCGGTAGGTTTTCCATTTCTGTAAAGAACGAGGGAAACACCGACCTGATCATTTCTTATGTTGGTTATAAATCAACGATCGTATCAACCAATGGATCACAGGATGTACACATCAAATTATCACAGGATATTGTGCAACAGGAAGAAGTGGTGATCAATGTTGGTTACGGTACTTTAAAAAAGAGAGAAGTGTCAAGTTCAATTTCTTCCATTACTGCAAAAGATATTAAAGACGTTCCCATCAACAACGCTGCAGAAGCGCTAACCGGCCGCCTGGCAGGTGTACAGGTAACCACTTCAGAAGGTGCACCGGATGCAGATGTAAAAGTGAGGGTCCGTGGCGGTGGTTCTATCACACAGAGCAACGATCCGTTGTACATTGTAGATGGGGTGCAGGTTGATAATGGACTTGCTACTATTTCTCCGCAGGATATTCAAAGCATCGATGTATTGAAAGATGCGGCTGCAACAGCTATCTACGGAGCAAGAGGTGCTAATGGTGTGGTGATCGTTACCACAAAAAGTGGAAGGTCAGGAAAATTAGCCGTAAGCTTTAATACTGCAGTGGGAATAAAAAAATTATCCAACGAACTGGATGTGTTGGATCCTTATGATTTTGTTGTTTGGGAATATGAAAGAACACGCAATGACCCTTCAGACAGTTCTACGTTTGCAAAAAATTATGGCAGCACCTGGGATACATTGGCCAATTATAAAAATGCAAGAAAAGTAGACTGGCAAAAAGAGGTGATGGGTAAAACCGGTATTGTTGCCAATAATAATATTTCTTTAAGTGGTGGCAATAGCTTTGTAACTTTTAGTGCAGGCTATACCAACAACTACGAAAAAGCGATCGTACAAAATGCCAATTACAAAAGGAACCTGTTTAATGCAAAACTCGACTTTAAGCCCGGCAAACGTTTTAAGGCAGGCATAACCGGCAGGTATATCAACCAGGATGTAATAGGCGCAGGTGTTTCAGATGATAAAGGTTCTTCTTACAACCGTTTAAGAAACAGTGTAAAGTACCGTCCTTATGTTTCGGCCAATGCAGATATCATTGATGACCCGGAAGGAGATGTATTAGGAGTTGGTAACGGCCTTTCCCTTATCAACCCTATCCGGTTGAACAATAATGAATACCGCCATAAAAGCACCAACTCTTACAACTTAACCGGTTACATGAGTTTCAATATTTCAAAAAGGCTCACCTTTAGAACGACCGCCGGTTTTGAAAAAAGCAGTTTTACAGACAGGCAGTTCAGCGATTCACTTACTTCTATTTCAACATTGCAGGGTGGAAAGATGCCGGTGGTTCAGTTAGATTCTACGCACCGCCAGCAATTCACCAATTCAAATGTGCTGTCTTATAAACTGAGCAATTATAAAAAGATGCATGATATTGATGTGTTGGTTGGCCAGGAGATCGTTCTTTTTAAACAGGATATTGCCAGGAACCTGTTCAAAAGTTTTCCGAACTTTACCGGTCACCAGGAAGCTTTCGGTAACACCAGCATGGGCGAAGCTTTTACAGGTTACCCGATCTATAAAAAACAGGAATCTTCTTTACTGTCTTTTTTCAGCAGGATCAATTATAATTTAAACAAAAAATATTTACTCTCTTTTAATTTCCGTGCAGATGGGTCCTCTAAATTTCCTCCGGGCCATAACTGGGGATACTTTCCTTCCGGCTCCCTGGCATGGCGTATTTCCAAAGAGAATTTTATGCGCAGTATGCCGGGTGTAAGCGATCTTAAATTAAGGTTGAGTTATGGTACAGTAGGTAACAACAGGATGGATGATTATTTATACATCAACACTTTTGCCAACAACCCTTATTTCTATGGAATCAACGGCCAGCCTGTATTTGGCTACACGCCGCCTGCATTGCCCAATCCATTGTTAAAATGGGAAACCACCATCAGCAAAAACATTGGTTTAGACCTTTCTTTCTTAAATGACCGATTTGGATTAACGGTTGATTATTATCAGAACAAAACAAAAGACCTGTTGCTGAATGTACCCATTGCATCTACTTATGGATACACAACGCAATTGCAAAACATCGGTTCATCCAGTAACAAAGGATATGAAATTCAACTGAATGCACTGGTGGTAAAAACCAAAAACTTTAACTGGAATGCTACTTTCAATTTTGCTTCCAACAGGAACAAGATCACAGAACTTGGAACGAATCAAACTTTTATCCAGGCTTATTCCGGCTGGGGTGTAGCCGGCCAGTACTATGATTTTGTTGGAAAAATCGGTGAACCGGTAGGTGCCATGTACGGCCTGGTAACAGACGGTTTTTACAGGGTAGATGAATTTAATTACGATGCCGGCAGCAAAACATATACGCTGAAGCCCGGCATAGTAACCGATCAAAAAATAATCGGTGCCGTGCAGCCGGGTATGATCAAATTTAAAGACCTAAATGGTGACGGCGAAATTGATGTAGACAACGATACTAAAATAATCGGCAATGCCACCCCTAAGTTTACAGGTGGCTTTAACCAGCAGTTTGCTTATAAGAATTGGGACATGAGCATTTTCCTGAATTTTGTTTACGGTAACAATGTGTTGAATGCAAACAGGATAGAATTCAGTAACGGTTATACCGGCAATTCAAATTTATTACTGGATATGAAGGACCGCTGGCGCACTGTTAACGCACAGGGCCAGGTTGTTACTGATCCCGCTGAACTGACTGCGTTAAATGCCGATGCAAAAATATGGAGACCAATAACAGCCGGAGGTGCTTTCCAGTTGCATTCATGGGCCATTGAAGACGGTTCTTTTCTTCGCATAAATAATGTGAGCCTTGGGTATAATTTCCCTGCCAGGGGTTTAAGAAGAATTGGTATTAAAAAATTGCGTGTATACGTTACCGGTAATAACCTTGCCGTATTCACCAGCTACAGTGGGTTTGATCCGGAAGTAAACGTTAAGAAAAATAATCCGCTAACGCCGGGTGTAGATTATTCAGCTTACCCAAGAAGCAGGTTGTATATGTTTGGATTGAACGCTTCCTTTTAATTAAAAAAAATTGCTTGATATGAAAAGAAGATTATTAATACCCGGAATACTACTGGCAGTTGTTCTTCTAACAGGTTCCTGTAAAAAGTTTTTGGATAAACAACCCATCACGGAGGTAGGTACAGAAATGGTATTTGATAACCCGTCAACTACGCTGCATGCACTGGCGGGCGCTTATGCACAATTGTCCGGCGACCAGGGATATGGCAAAGTGCTCAGTTTATATTTTGCTGTAGACAATGATGAAACCATGGGGCCAACAGGTGCACTGGACAATGCCCGCAGGGAAGTTGCCCGGTATGCAGCCACCGCAAGTAATGCTGAAATACAAAGGCCGTTTGAACAATGTTTCCGTGGCATTGAGTATGCAAATATCTGTATCGTCAACATTCCTACAATGGCGCTTTACAACAATGGCACTGCCAATGAAAAAGCACAATTGAGAAGGATGCATGGCGAAGCACTTACATTAAGGGCACAGTTTTATTTTGATGCGATCAAGCATTGGGGGGATCTGCCCGAACACTTTGAGCCGGCAGCTTCACAGGCATTGTCTGATCCATTTCCTAAAAGGGTTAACCGGGATATTTTATACGATCACATCATTGCAGATCTTAAAACTGCCGAAGAATTGGTGCCCTGGGTAAATGAACTGGCCAGCATTGGCGACCAGGTAGATGAACGCATTACTAAAGGGACAGTGAAAGGTTTAAGGGCAAGGATTGCTCTTTTCCGAGGCGGATTTTCTTTACGAAACGAAACTCAATTAATGCAACGCAGTGCAGATTACCAGGATTTTTACCGCATTGCAAAAACAGAATGCGAAGAGATCATGGCTTCTGGTCAGCACTCATTGAACCCGAGTTTTAAAGCCATCTGGAAAAACAATGTTTGCGCAAGAGTTGCTGCAGACCCGCAAAATGAATTGATGTTCCAGGTTGGTGCCATCGGCTCCGGCGGTGTGGCAGACAGCAAGCTGGGTTATTACAACGGCCCTACAGTTGGTGGCCTCGGCAATAAAAGTATCAATATCCTGCCTACCTATTTTTATCGTTTTGATTCTACTGACCAGCGCAGGGATGTCACCTGTATACCTTATACTGTCAATAATGATGGTGTTACCAAAACGGGTGTGGGTATCAGTGCCATTGTTGATGGAAAATACAGGAGGGATTGGATCACTAATCCTGTTGTATCGCCATCAGATGCTGTTCAGTATTTTGGTTTAAAATGGCAACTGCTGCGTTATTCAGATGTGTTGCTGATGTTTGCAGAAGCAGAAAATGAGTTGAATGGCCCAACGGCAGCTGCTTACGATGCCATTAATAAAGTAAGGCGCAGGGGATTTGGAAAATCGCCGGATGCGCCCGCTGCAATCGATATTCCGGCTGGCTTAAGCAAGCTTGATTTCTTTAAAGCGATAGTGGATGAACGCTCTTTTGAACTGGGTGGAGAAGGTATAAGAAAATATGACCTGATCCGTTGGGATATGTTAGGCACCAAGATCAATGAAACCAAAGCCAGCCTTGTTGAAATGCAGGCACGCACCGGTAAATTTACAGATTACCCTACCAGTATGTATTACAAAAATGCTTCTACAGCAGATGACGGTACATTATGGACAACTTCGTTTTTTTATCCTGCACCATCAAGTTCCAATGGCCCTGCCGGCAGCACAAGGATATCATGGATTGGTACATCTATTACCAATACTATTTTGGGCGTAGCGCCAAACGAGCGGTATGCAAAAGGTTATACGCACAACAAATCAGAATTGTTGCCTATTCCGCAGGCTTCAAGAGGTGCCAATTTTAACCTTACTCAAAACCCGGGATACTAAAATTTAGTAAACATAATCCGGAAGGCTGCAAATAAACATTGCAGCCTTCTTTTTGGTTTTTTATGATGAACAGCAAGAAGCAATCAGCGGTGCAATGCAAACGGCAATATTTTTTTTGCTTCCTGCTGCTGTGTTTTTCTTTTACTGCATCAGTAAAAGCCCAGCTAAATGATTCTTTGCAGGTGAATCTAAACAGCAATGTTTTTTTACAGGGCGATACCATCAGCATTGAAGTAAACCTGGCCAATTACGCCAGCATTGCAAAAACAGCCACCATTCAATTGTGGATAGAGGAAATAAAAACAGGTAAACGCTGGAAGTACCGCTACCCATTGACCAACGGGTATGTGTCAGCCAACTTAAAAATTGCTGGTTCTGTAAACAATGGCCTGTATGCATTTAATTTTTTATTGCAGAAAACATTTTTCAATGTAACCGGGGTTGTAAAAAATGCAGTGAAAGATGACCGGCAACTCAATTATGTTATGATATCAAAAACAAAACAAACATTGAGTAATGCAATAACGGTTGATGATAAAAATACATTCAATCTCGGCCATTTATTATTCCAGGATTCTGCCTTTATTATCTTCTCCCGGCCTCGGCAAAAAAACAACGATCTGCTGATCAATATTGCTACACCATTGGATTCTGCTTTTACTGCTTTGGCAACGCAAACAAAATTGATAACCATTGGCCGCATTGATAGCAGCACGGTGAAAAGTGGCAGTGCTGGCAATTACTCATTTAAACCAGACAGCACGCCCTATAAGATCATTTTGCCTGAAGTAACCATCAAAACGAAAATGAAAAAGAAAGCAGACGATTTTGAGAGAGAAAATGTTTCCGGGTTATTTTCAGGTAATGATGCCATTATACTCGATGGGTTAGATTCAGACGAAATTGCCAATGCACCGGATCTCTACACTTTTCTTTCCATCAAAGTGGGAGGTTTACGGCTGGAAACAGATAATCAAACCGGTAACCGCTCTTTTACCTGGCGCAACCAGCCTACAGAAATTTATATCAATGAAATAAAATTAGATCCGGACATTCCGATCCAGATCAATCCTTCTGATATCGCATTAATAAAAATTTTTCGTCCGGGAGTGGCTGTTTCTTCGGGTTCGGGCGCTGGTGGAGCCATTGCTGTGTACACCAAAACTGCTGAATACAGCAAAGTGAACAACAGGAATTACAGCTTTTATTTATTGGGCTACACCGGCCAGGAATCAACCTGGAAATAATGTAATTGAAAATTTGTAAAATGATTGCTTTTATTACCGGTATGTAGCAAAAAAATTACAGGAATTATAAGGAGTTACAGTAAAGTTTACAACGCCGCCAATATAATTCCAGCAAGCGGTTCGGAGCGTATTAACAAACTGATAACCAGTTAAAAA